>JANOVT010000331.1:0-28202 GCA_031417525.1 Flavobacteriales bacterium
CACGAGCCGTATGATGGGAGACTATCACGTACGGTTCTGTGAGAGGCTTAGGGGTGAAACTCCCCTTTGCCTACTCGGCGGTTTCAAGCATTCTGGATAAAAGTAGTCGTTCTGAATTTAAGGAAATTATCTCATGGTCAACGTGTTCTTCGAATGCTTGAAACCACGAAGGGCACAAAGAAATTTCACACAAAGGAGCACAAAGTGCATCGACACTAAATTGTAATTTACACCAGGTTGGGCAAAACACAATTCGACATCCATAGAAAATCCCGCCAACTAAAAACTCTGAACACCGAACTCTGAACTTATAGTTTGAACTATTCCATTACTCACAACCGATCCCAAACGCCCCAATAAACATAATCAGATCGCTCACCGTCACGAATCCGTCGGTATTCAAATCGGCAGGGCAGGAGGCGTCCGGAAAAATACACGAGCCATCATCTGCCGTTGCCTGAGCGTTGTAGTTGGATGCCTGGAAATAAGTGCAACCATAAGTTTCACTGATGGTAGTGGCTAGGGCCGCGCACACCGGCGTTGCATAGATATCGTCATCTGCGAAGTTCATACAGAAACCGCACATGATTCTTTTCAAAAAGCAACTACCAAGCTGCACAATGTAGGGTTTGGGGTAGGTACAGTGATTGGGAAAGAGAGGTTGAGGTGCTGTGTGCAACTCAGAGCATTCGCCACTCTCGATGCGATGCTGATGGATTAAGTTGGAACCATAGTAATAGAGGAAGCCGCTGCAAAAACAGGCAATGAGTGAACCGCCATTGTATGGCACGACGCAATCATTGCTGTCGTGAAAACTGATCACCGGAATATTCGGATTGTCATCCATGTCGTCGAGTTCGGCGATGGCACCACATTGATCAATGATGGCTTTGATCTGATACCCGGCAGGCAAATTATTTCCCGAACTTTCGAGATCGCCTACTTCTGCACTAAAACCTGCAGCCACTTGTGCATCGGCTTCTTGCTGATTCCAAAAGGTCGACAACATACCTGCGATAGAGCCGGCACTTTCACCGCTCACAAACATCCAGTTTTCATCAACGCCCCATTCTTCTTTTTGGTCGAATGCAAAACGCAGCGCAGCACGCACATCCTGCACGGCGCAGTAAATCGCTTTTTGCATGTTGGTGCCAAAACAATTCACGCAAATCACATTGTCGCAATTCCAACCTACACGGTAATTGATATTGGCCACGACAAAACCTCTTCTTGCAAATTCCATCGACTCATAAGCGAGTTCGTTTTTGTCGCCTCCAATGAATCCGCCGCCGTGGATGTTTAATATGAAAGGACGGTTTTCTATTTCATCGATGGTTTGCTCCGGATAATAAACATCCATCAAGAGGCTCACGGGTTGATTGGAGAAATAGTTCGTAGCTATTCCGTATTCGATGTTTTGCTGGATAGTGATCGAGGCACTATCGAAGATGGGGGTTTCGGAGTAACGTTCCGGAATACAGTGTTGACACAGCATGACAGTGTTCGAAAGCATAAAAGCAAGCGAAGCTATTAAAGAGCATTTCCTCATCGTTAGAAAGTTCACTGTCGTTAAAATGGAATATTAATTAAAGCAAAATGTCAGACACTATCATTGTTAAGATTCTCTAGTTTGTCTATCCACTCATGAAAGTGTTTGCACGACCTTCTCAGATTTGAAAGACCAACCTCAGACAGCAACATGTTGGCTCCTGCACATTTATCGTATTCAGGAATTAAGGAGAGGATTCTTTTCGATGGTGCTGTTTCCTTATTGTTGTTGATCAACTCAGGATTTTGATCCATCGTTGCGTTCAACATTTGTTCAAGCATGTCGACTTCTGATTCACGATTAAAATAAAGGTGATTCAGTCTTTTCGGTTCAACGAACAATAGCGCTTCAAATTCATGCAACTGAATATATGGAATGAACCGGTAATCATGACTTATGTCTTCTGCAAACCGGAGCTCCATAATTTTGATTCTATCATATGGACTTGTAATTCTTACTTCTTCGTGTAGTCCAGGAAAATCTTCAGGAATTCCATAGTAATCTATAAAGGTCGTGAACCGAATATTATTACCAGATTCTGTTGCAAACCAAAATTTCAGATCGTCTTTTATTTTCTTATACTTCGTGACGCCGCCACGAGTAATTTTATTTCTATCCTTCTTCGTATATACCCTTTGGGCAGATGTTATAATGTTCTTTTCAAGCAAATGGGGTGAAAGGATCTTTTCAACAAATTCTTGTTCTGCATTACCTTCACAAAGTACGTTCAACCTAATTTGCGTCATGGCTGACCTCCAAGGACATTTTTTTCCCACAATTCACTTAGACTATACTCAGCCATCCAACCAGCAAGTTCAAGTTCGGATTTCCTTACGAATTCCGAGCTATTTCCGCGCTTTTCGACAATCACAATTTCATTTGCTGTAAACTCATCTAACAAAGTAGGCGATTGAGTTGCAAGAATGACTTGCGAATTTTCTGCTGCAATTCGAACCATAGCAGCGAGTGTCGAGATTGCTTCTGGATGCAAACCGAGTTCAGGTTCATCAATAACAATCACGCTTGGAAGTCTCTCAGGTGATTGAAGAAGCAATGTTGCTAGTGCCATAAACCTGAGACTGCCATCCGATATTTGATTTGAAGAGAAGACGTATTCGCTTCCGCTTTGCTTCCAGTTTAAGCTCAGAAAGTCATTGTTGAGTTCATTCTCACGCAAGTCAAAATCATCAAATTGAGGCATGACTGATCTTATGTATTTAATAATTCTGTTGTAGTGTTCGAGGGACTTATGAGATTGTTTCATCGAATACAAGTATGCCGCCAGATTGCCACCATCACTATATAGATATTCGTTATTTGCTTTGGTCGTTTGATTGCGAATATTAGATCGTTCACTGGTGTCATGAAATTGAAAATAACGGCATCGCGTGATTAGGTTATAAACCACTTTGGATGTTGGATCCTTCTGACTAGCTTTCATTAAACCAGACTCACCATCTAGACCTGGTAGTGAAACAATGATTGGTTTTGGGTTATCAATCTGATGATACATAAATCCTTCTTCAAGTACAATAAATCTGCCTGACACAAAAACGAGCTTAAAGGAATATTCATCGCATACCTTATTGTTTTCAAATCTCAATTTTGCTTCGATGAATGGTGTAACCTTACTCCCAAGATGCATCAATGCGTCAAAATCGTTACGAGCAGCAAAGTTATTCAATGCCCCTGTCATCATGTAATTGAGCATTTTGAAGAATGAGACCAAGTTGCTTTTGCCCGCCCCATTTGCCCCAATCATGATGGTAACATCATTAAACTGAATTTTGTGTGGACGACTATCGAAGGACTTGTATCCTTGAAGGATAAGCTCCTTTAGTTTTAATCGATCCTCATTTTTTTTCATATTAATTCAAATTAAGATTTGGTACGTAGTACTTCCAACATCATTTATTAATCTGCTGATCGCCCTTCGCATCCGCATCTTGTATCATCTTGTCACCGCGGGCTTCAGCATCTGCTACCAGTTTATCTGCTTTTTGTCCGGCTGATGAATACGCTTTGTCGGCTTCTTCATTGGTTTTTGCAACTGCTTTGTCATAAGCTTTATCGGCTTCTTTTTTCATGGCATCCGCAGCGATTTTTTTACCGGCTTTTTCCAACGGGTTTTTGGTTTTGTTGACCATATCATCCGCAGCTTTGTAGGCTTCGTCTTTGCCTTTTTTCGCCAGTGCTTCACCTTGTTTTTTCGCATTGTCGCGTTGCGTGGCAGCTTCTGCCATCAGTTTGTCGCGCTGTGCTTTTGCTTCATTCACCAATCTTTCTTTTTCAGCGATGGCTTTTTCTTTCGCTTCGTTTTTCAGGTTGGTAACTTGTTCTTTGATTTCTGCTTTCACCTGATCTTTCAAACTGTTCACAGCATCAGCGCCAAGGGCTTTGCTGGTCACGCCGATTTTTGGATCTGTCACCGTACCGGTGATCATCGCAATCATATTGATGCTGTTGCCGATGCTGACATTCGTTCCGAGTTTTTTGTTGATTTCACCGACCCATGAGTTAGCCTGATTCACAGCACCATTCGGGAATTTGTCGAACGGAATATCCATGTCTACACTGTAATTGATTTCCTGATCCAGCGTCGTGTAACCGGAAACTTTTGCAGGCACACCATCAATCAATTTTACAGTAAACGGATCAACATTCACGACACCATTCACAATCTTGAATGATACATTGATGTCATTGATTGTTTGTGGCTGTTTGAGTTTATCGAGATTGATTTTTTCAGCGAGTTTTACGAGTGGTGCAAAATCTTTGATGGTCACACTTTTGGTGCTCAATGTTCCGGCGCCATTCACTGTCGGATTGATCGGCATCATTTGTTGCGACAGATCACACTTCATGTTGAATTTCGTGGAGAACAATCCATTGCAGGCTTTAGCAATTGGCGCCATCTTGGCGACAGTGTTGAATTGAGTGGCCGCTTTGTTGATGTCCATTTGTTGGATATCGAAATTGAAATCCATTTTCGGTTTGGTCAAATCCTGCGCGAAATAATTTCCGCTCATGATCACTGTTCCATCCAATACATTCATAGCGAGATTTCGCAACGTTGCAATTTTATTGCGGAGTGTAATGCCACCTTTCACATTGGTGATTTCATTCACATCATAAATCATTTTGGCAAAAGAAGCGTTTAGTTCGAAGTCTACATTGCCGGGAAGATCGATGGGTGACATAGTAGATGCTTCTGCCGGAGGTGCTTGTTCGGCAGGAGCTGCAGCAGTAGCCGGTGCGTCTTCCGTCATAAACTCGTTCAGATCCATCAAGGTCGAGTTGAGGTTAAATGATCCAACAAGAAGTGAATCTTTCAACGCATAAGCGAGGTAGTTTTCAATTTTGCCTGCGGCCTGGATATCGCTGCGTCCAATCTGTGCAGAGAAGTTGCTGAGGTCAATAAATGCAGGAGTGAAATTGAACAGCGCATCATTCACTTGAAGATCGTAAGGCATAGAATCGCCTTTGAAGAGGACGTTTTTAATTTCAATAATTCCTTTTGCATCGAAACTTTCATAGTTGCCTTTTTCAACCGAACTCATATTGCCTTTCATGGCGAGATCTGCATTGATCGTTCCATGCACATCATCACCTTTTTCAAGCGGAATAAATTCTTTGACATTGTTGAGATCGATAAAAGCTTTGCACATAAAGTCAATGAACGGATCGCTGTCAGGTGTGCGGAGTTTCAAGGTCATGTCGACCGGATTGCCGGCCATTTCCAGGTGAAATTTATCGACGTCGACAGTGGTGTTGTCCATCACATTCATGTCTGCAACGATGGCTGCTTTCACGTTGATGTTGTCCACACTTTTTGGAAGATCAGGATATTTGAAACGGGCATTGTCGATCTGTAGATTGAGTCCAATGCCCGGCATGCTTGCATCGTTGTATTTACCGCGCACGTAACCATCCAGTGCGAGATTTCCGGTTGCATCGACACCTTTCACGTCTTTCGCAAATTCCAAAGGCACCATGGAGAGGAACTGTTTAAAATCGTTTTTGAGTGCCTTGAAAGAAATATCCATGTCAATGTCTTCGCCTGGCATCGCTACCCAGCCTTGCGCACCCAGTTCCAGTTCATTCAATTTTATGACATTTCCGGCCAGCGTGTATTTGCTGTTCTTCATATCCATTTCAAGATCGGCTTGCAGATCCGTTTTTACTTCATTGAGGTAGGTGATACCATCAAACCAGAATGTTGCTTTGTCGGCAGTGGTTTGAGTAACGAGTTTAAAAACATCTTGTGTAAAATCTCCGGAGCCGCTGTGATTGAGTCCTTCGAATTTCATCACCATCGGCATGGTCTGATCATCATAGCTGATTTTACCATTTTTGATAAAATACTCTTTCAGTTTCATTTTAAATCCACCACCTTCTTCGGCAGGAGCGGCAGGAGTTTCTGCAGTGCTGGTATCCGGTTTGGCAATATCGTAGTTAGCGAGACCTTCTTTCGTGACACGCACATCAAAGATTGGATCTACGATTCCAATGCGTTTGATCTGGATTTCATCACCGAATAAACTTTTGATATCGACCACAGCTTCAAGACTGCCAATCTGTGCAAGACGCACACTGTCGAATGGAGCAGTGGTGTTATCGACCGTAAAACCTTCAATAGCAATCCGGAGATTGGGGAAATTGCGGATGAGCGACAAACTCACATCGGTCCAGTTCACTTTCGCATTCAAGTTGTCGTTGGCTGCCTGTTTGATAGCGGCTTCGATTTTTCCTTTAAAAAGAAAAGGAGCGATGAGGAGTAACAGGAAGATGACACCGATGGTGATACCTGTCCATTTGAAGAATTTTTTCATAGGGTAAAATTTCAACGCAATTAGGTTGCGCTATCCGGGAACAAAGGAAGTCAAACTTTATTGGAAATAACCCTTTACATGTCAGGAGTTTTTGACACCCGATTTTGGGAAATAGGAGTGCTTTGTTGGAGCAATATTTTTTGTTCTATCACTTTTGTGCACATAGGCTTGAAACCACCACATGGTGGCAAGCAAGGGCACAAAGGAATTTCGCACAAAGTGCACTAAGAACTTTATTCGTGATACAGAGTTATCCGTCGATCAGACCCTTCAGAACTTGTTTTGATGCAGTTTATGCGTTAACTAATTGGTCCAGTATGAATTTTGGTTTGCGATAAACGCTGGATTGCACCACGTCACTGCG
This sequence comes from Flavobacteriales bacterium, assembly GCA_031417525.1. GTDB lineage: Bacteria > Bacteroidota > Bacteroidia > Flavobacteriales_D > Sanyastnellaceae > JAIBBG01. The sequence goes on from JANOVT010000331.1 coordinate 6,746, forward strand.
TGCAAAGAACTTTGTGAAATCTTTGTGTGAAATTCCTTTGTGCCCTCCGTGGTTTCAAGCATTCGAGATCAAAACAGCTATTTCGAAAAATTAAAATGCCATGTTTTACTATTAACGGATAGCAAGGATTCACAGCGCTTTTTTCTGCATCACAAAATCTTTTCTGTTTCCGGCAAAAAGATCAAACCGCTGGTATTTGCATAGCAGTGGCCCGTTAAAAAGTTGAATTTTTTTCGAAGGTTTCAGTCCGACTTTTTTCATCGCTTCATCATTGGAAGAAATGATCCACGCACTGTGACCTGACCAATGCAATTTCAGATTATCTCCGATGCGTTTGTATAAAAGATCGAGATTGGGATCTTCCATACGTTCGCCATAGGGAGGGTTGATGACGAGCACACCTTTTTCACTCGAAGGTTTGAACTCGAGAAAGTCCATGAGGTCGAGGCGAATGTCTTCTTCAAATCCTGCGTTTTCGATGTTCTCTTTCGCAACGCGGAGCGGGCGTGCATCAGCATCAGAAGCATAGATCAGACAAGGAGCGCGACGGATGTTTTCATTCGCCTGTTTTTTCACTGACATCCAAAGAGCGCGGTCGAAATTTTTCCAGCGCATAAATCCGAAATCATTGCGTAGAAATTGAGCCGGCAAATTTTGAGCAATCATGCATGCTTCGATCGCCAGTGTTCCACTACCACACATTGGATTGTAAAAATCCGTTTCACCTTTCCAGCCGGTGAGCAAAATCATTCCAGCAGCAAGTACTTCGTTGAGCGGCGCAGTAGCACCCTGATTGCGGTAGCCGCGTCGGTTCAACGATTCACCGCTGCTGTCAAGTGAAACAGTGACGCGATGATTGTCGATATGAAGATCAAAACGCACATCCGGATTTTCCGGATTCACATTGGGACGATGTTGAAATTTGTTGGTAAAACAATCGGCTATGGCATCTTTCAAACGAATAGAAGCGTAGTTGGTGTGTTTGATCATTTCCGAATGAACATTCGGATCAATGGCAAACGTCTGGTTGAGGTCGAGGTGTTTTGTCCAATCCGTTTTGAGCGCCTGTGTATAAATATCATCCGCAGAACGGATCGGAAATCCGGCAACTGGAATCAGCACACGCAGCGCAGTGCGCAGATGCAAGTTGAATTTGTAAACCAATGCGAGATCACCCTTGCAATAAACCACACGGCGGCCGATCTCAATGTTGGAAGCGCCAAGCTCCTTCATTTCAGCAGCCAGAATTTCTTCCAGGTTTTGAAGTGTTTTGACTGTGATGTTGAACAACTTATTTCGATATTAATGATTAACTATGACTTTAGAAATACAATTATTAGTTATCAATTATCAATTATTGCCAGATCTCTTGAGTACTTATGTATTTCAAGGCTACTCCCATAATTAATAATTGATAATTAATAATTGTGAATTATGCCCCCGCTTTCTTCCCCTTATACCCCATCTTCATCAGCAGCTCAAAAATCTTATCCCGGTGATCACCCTGAATGATGATTTCTCCTTCTTTCGCTGTGCCGCCGGTTCCGCATTTTTGTTTTAATGTTTTACCGAGGTCGTCAAGGTCTTTTTCACTGCCGATAAAACCTTTGATCACCGTCGCCGTTTTTCCGCCACGATGATTTTTTTCCAACCAGATGCGCAAATCCTGTTCGCCCGGTTTGAGCGTGTCCATTTGTTCTTCTTCAGGTTCTGTTCTCAGATTCGGATTGGTAGAATACACCAGACCATTGCTGTTTTTGTTTTTTGCCATGCAGTTTACATGAAAGGTTCTTCTTCGTTTTGATCAGGCTTGTCTTCGAGATCAGGATTTTCTGTCACCGGAATTTGTCCTGCTGTTTTTTGTAAAAAATAAAGCAGGTAAATATCGATCACGGTATGTGCAATAATCGCAGAAACAAGCCCTTGTGTCACGGACAGATAACCAATGAGGCAAATACCTACTGTCATATACAATCCATAAATACTCAGTCGCCAGTTCATGGGATTGATGTAACCGTGAATCGCAACAAACACAAATGATGTGATGATTACTCCCAGGAAAGGCTGCAAGGCACCACGAAATAATATTTCTTCACCAACACCTGCGCACAAAGAAACGAAAGTGATTTCGCTGAGGTTGAGTTTGAATCTGCCAAGCACGTTCGCATACTGCACATTTACTTTTTGAAGAAGAGGAGATGCAATCAAGAACTGGGCGATGACAGCGATGATCAGACCGGCAAGAGCTCCCAGGCCGATTTGTTGCCAAACTGAAGTCACACCGATGAGTGAAGTTCTGAGATCAACTGTCTCGGAGAAATGATCGACTAGCAGCGCTACCATCGGCATGGCGATGATGGTGACCAAAGCAAGTTGAAGAATCACAGATTTTCGTGCCATGGACCTTGAGTTTCTTCATTACTGCGTAGAGCTGCGCGCATATCGCTGCCGCTTGGACTTTGAAATATTTCCAGATCGAAATAGGGAACAGCGGCGAGCAAGTGATCGAAAATATCGGATGCCACTACTTCGAATTTCTCCAGTTCCTTTTCCACAGAGAATGCATACACTTCAATCGGCAAACCATTTTCGTTTGGCTGAAGTTGTCGCACCATAAAAGTCATGTTTTTGTTGATCAACGGATTTTGTTCGAGGTATTTTTCTGCATACAAGCGGAAAATGCCAATGTTAGTCATATGTCGCCCGTTTACAAGCACGGATTTGTCAACCACGTGCTCGCTGTTGAAGCGTTCTATTTCTTGTTGCCTGGATTCGAGATAATCTTTGATTAATTCAATTTTCAACAATCGCTGATAAAGAGCATCATCACAAAATTTGATGCTGGATATTTTCATGTTGATGTGTCGTTTGATGCGACGGCCTTCGCTTTCTTCCATACCGCGCCAGTTTTTGAACGACTCACTCACAATAGCGTAGCTCGGTACGATGGTCACGGTCATGTCCCAGTTGCGCACTTTGATGGTGGTGAGATTGATTTCCATCACCTCTCCATCGGCACCATATTTTTCCACGGTGATCCAATCGCCTACACGGACCAGATCGATGGCGCTCATTTGTACCGAAGCGACAAAACCAAGTATGGGATCACGGAAGATGAGCAAGAGAATGGCGGTGATCGCGCCGAAACCGGTAAAGATGTAGAGGGGAGATTGATCGAGAATGATGGCCAGGATACTCACGAAGCCCAGAACATAAAACACAATTTTCGTCACCTGCTTGTAACTGCGGAGAGGTTTGTCTTTGTAACGATGCGTGGCTTCCATAATGGCCACCATGGCGTTCAAAATGGAATTCACAGCGAACATCACCGACAGCACGATGTAGATTTTGGAGGCCATCAGAGCCCAATATTCCAACTTGGGAAAGTCACGAAAAATGTGTGGCACCGCAGCAGTGATAATCACCGAGATGATAATGAGTGCTAACGATCGGAACACTTTGTATTCAAAAAGGCGACTGTGCCAGTCGGTCTTTGTTTTGGTCACCATGATTTTCACCACACCGATAATGATGAGTCGGGTAAAAAACCAGATACAGAAACAGATAGCGCTCAGCGCGAGCAAGCCGGTGAGCAAGTGGATGATATACAATCGGTCTCCAAAAATGCCGTGGTTCATCAGGAAATCACGGAGCTGGTTGGAGAGAGCAGCAAAATTCATGGGGTAAAGGTAGAAGCAATAATTGGGAATGGAGAAAGGAGAATGGAGAATGGAGAAGAAAGGTATAACCAAAATGTGCTAACCTTGCCGCGGAAAATTCTCCATTCTCCATTCTCCATTCTCAATTAATTCATGGATTTTTTACCCGAAGAAATAGAAGCCTACGTTGAAGCCCACACACGGCGTGAGCCGGAGTTGCTTGAAAAGCTCAACAAAGAAACCTGGCAGAAAGTGGTGGCACCGCGGATGTTGAGCGGACACTTGCAGGGGCGGGTGCTGAGTATGCTTTCCAAAATGATTCGCCCTAGGCGGATTTTGGAGATCGGAACGTACACGGGTTATAGCGCTTTGTGTCTCGCAGAAGGTTTGTCGGATGATGGACTGCTCATTACAATCGACATCAACGACGAACTGCAATGGATTCAGGACAAATACTTTTTACAGTCACCGCATGGAAAAAAAATCGAACGACATTTTGGAGATGCGCTCAAACTCATTCCGGCATTGAAAGAAGATTTTGATATTGTGTTTATTGATGCGGATAAAGAGAACTATATCCACTATTACAACTTGCTGATCGACAAATTGAAATCAGGTTCTTACATCTTCATTGATAATGTGTTGTGGTCGGGTAAAGTGGTTTCCGAACCTGAAGCGAATGACATAGAAACAAAAGTGTTGCGTGAACTGAACGAAATCGTGAACAGCGATGGTCGGGTAGAGAATGTGCTTTTGCCGGTGAGAGATGGGTTGATGGTGTTGAGGAAATGTTGATTTTTTTTAAACACAGAGTACAGCAAAGTATGACGCAAAGTTGCGCAAAGTTTGATTCATTAACATCTTCGTAATTCTGATATTCCTTCCGCGAATTCTGCGTGAAACTAAAAACCAGCTTAGCTCAACACCAGTTTCACTTTATCCGCAGCTTCCTGCAAAGTGATCACCGAATGTACTGCCAATCCTGAATCTTCAATCAATTTTTTAGCTTCCACCGCATTTGTTCCTTGCAAGCGCACAATGATCGGAACATTGATGTTGCCGATGTTTTTGTATGCGTCGACAATACCCTGTGCCACACGGTCGCAGCGAACGATTCCTCCAAAAATGTTGACGAGAATGGCTTTCACAGAGGTGTCGCGAAGGATAATACGGAAGGCCGTTTCAACACGCTTGGCATCTGCCGTTCCACCCACGTCGAGGAAGTTCGCCGGCTCACCGCCGCTAAGTTTGATGATGTCCATCGTGGCCATGGCCAGTCCGGCACCGTTCACCATACAACCCACGTTACCTTCGAGTTTTACATAGTTGAGGTCGGCATTGCTGGCTTCCACTTCAATCGGATCTTCCTCGGTGGTGTCGCGCATTTCTGCGTATTCTTTGTGTCGGAATAAACCATTGCCATCGAGCGTCACTTTAGCATCCACAGCAATTACGCGGTCGTCAGAAGTTTTGAGTACAGGATTAATTTCAAACATCGCCGCATCGCAACCAACATAAGCGGCGTAAAGACTTTTTACAAATGCTCCCATCTCTTTCATGGCTTTGCCACTTAAACCGAGATTGAAGGCGATTCTTCTGCACTGGAAATCATTTACTCCTGTCAAAGGATCAATGGTTTCCTTGAATATTTTTTCCGGAGAATTGTGTGCAACATCTTCGATGTTCATACCTCCATCCGGTGAGTATACGATCACATTGCGGCCTGCGGAACGATCCAGCAATACCGACATATAAAATTCTTTAGGCTCACTCGCACCCGGACCATAAACGTCCTCGGCGATGTAGACCTTGTTCACTTTTTTCCCTTCTGCTTTCGTCTGGAGCGTCACCAGATGACCACCCAGAATAGCTTCTGCCTTTTCAGTTACTTCATCCAGACTTTTAGCAAGGACAACTCCGCGAGAGCCTGTCTCCGTAACGGTTCCTTTGCCGCGACCACCGGCATGAATCTGCGCTTTCACTACGAACCAACCGGTTCCTGTTTCAGCTTTCAGTTTTTTTGCCACATCGAGTGCTTCACCCGGAGAGTGAGCGACATAGCCGCGCTGCACTGCAACGCCGTATTGAGCGAGAATAGATTTACCTTGGTATTCGTGGATGTTCATTGAAGAGATTTTGGGGTGCGAATGTATTCCCAATAGCTGAAAGTTCAGCTTTACTTAGTTCAAAGTTCGGAGTTCAAAGTTTAAAGTTGGCGAAAATTTGGTTGCGGGCGGATGGGTGGTTTAGCCGACGCTAACGGACGACTGCGGGCGGGTTAGTTTTGATAGTTCAAAGTTCCTGGTTCCTTGTTGGCGATCTTTTGGGTGCAGGCAAAAGGGTGATTTACCCAATTTGAATGGTCAAATTCGGCCTATCAAATTTCAGAGTTTAGTGTTCGGAGTTTAAGAGTTGACGAAATTTTGGTTGCAAGCGGATGAATAGATTTCCAATTGAAGCGCTCATCTAATGGCAGTAATTCCGATGAAAATTTATGCAAAAAAAAGTCACTCAAACCGGCCAATTCCAGTTCGATTGAAATCATATCTCCGCCAAACTAAGAACTCCAAACTCCGAACTCTGAACTATTTCACTTTCTTTGCCGCCCAAGAGAAAAATGATCACCGCCACCGACATCACGAAATCATATGGAGCACTCAAAGTGTTGAACGGTGTCAATGTGGAAATCAAAAAGGGCGAGGTGGTTTCGATTGTGGGCGCATCGGGTGCAGGCAAGAGCACTCTGTTACACATCATTGGTACACTCGACAAACCCGACAAAGGCAAACTGGTTTTCGAAAACAATGTCATTACTTCGTTGAATTCAGGACAGTTGGCTACGTTCCGCAACAAACACATCGGATTTATTTTCCAGTTTCATAATCTGTTGCCGGAATTCACCGCATTGGAAAACGTGTGCATACCAGCTTATATCGGCAAGAAGTCAAAAGCCGAAGCCGAAGCACGTGGTATCGAATTGCTCCAGTTCTTAGGATTGGGTGAAAGAACAGATCACAAACCCAACCAGTTGAGCGGAGGAGAACAACAGCGTGTGGCGGTTGCACGGGCACTCATCAATAATCCGGACGTGATTCTCGCCGATGAACCATCCGGAAATCTCGATTCGAAAAACGCGAAGGAATTGCACGAACTTTTTTTCTCACTCAGGGAAAAATTCAATCAGACGTTTATCATCGTGACGCATAATGAGGAATTGTCGAAGATGGCGGATCGGACGCTGGTGATGAAGGATGGGCGCTTATAGTTCAACGTTGTTGGTTCAAAGTTCCTGGTTCAAAGTTCCTGGTTTAAAGTTGGCGAATTTTTGATTGCATGCAGATTGAGGGATTTTCAATATGGGATCCAGAAGTTAGCCATGTTGGTTTAAAGTTCATTGTTCGCGAAGGCTAGTTTTTTGAGGATAGATTTGGAAAATACAAATGCGGATGATTGAGAAATCAATTCGAAACCATAAATTGGCGCAGAATGAAAACTTGCTTTATGCTTCATTTATTGAAGGGTGTGTTGTGCTCATTAACCGTTTTGTGCATCGCAAGCTCATCAGCTCAACCTGTTTTTAGTGGTTGCAATTTTGAATTTGGTGACGTGGCAATTAAATCACATAATGATAATGTTTTCGAAGGATCTGCCGGTGAAAATGTTATTTGGGATTTTTCTCAGGTGACGGTGGGTTCATTCGATTTTTTAGAGATTATTGAAATAGCCGAAGCTCCTTTTCCCGATTCTTTTGTGGATGGTGATATGACAATCATTAGTAATTCTGGGTATTATGATGTCATCAGATGTGATGGAGAAATGTTATCCTATTTAGGTGAGATGACAAATAGTTCAGCTCTTGTATACGGAGATGTTCGGGAAATCCTCAGGTTTCCAATGACATATTTGGATGAATTTGTTGACAGCTATGAAAGAGGTGCTCAGGTTGGAATTGATTCTTTGTTGGTGGATGGGTATGGTACATTAATTCTACCTTATGGCACCTTTGAAAATGTGCTCAGAGTAAGAACCATTGACAATTCGGAAGTTATCGGCTCAGGTATATCCTGGCGGTCGATCAGTTATGCATTTTATCATGAAACTTCATTTATTCCGCTACTTGGCATATCACACTTAAACCAATTAGACTTTATTACACATGGAGTTTCTTTTTCCGACCCGAATGCAGTTGATGTGACAAATGTGGAAAGGGATAAGATCAAAATGTTTCCGAATCCTGTATCCGACATTCTCCATTTCAATGGATTAGAGAGGGGATCTACAGTAAACATCTACACACTTTCTGGAACGCTCGTTCAATCGGCCTTTTCCAAAGAAACGATAAATTCAGTCCCAGTTGACAGGCTGAGTGCAGGATTGTATTTTGTCCAGATTACTGATGACCATTCAACCAAAGTTTTGCGTCTGGAAGTAATTCATTGATGGAATCAAATTTTGCTCATCGCTCACAGTTTAAGCAAGACATGCAGTTGTAGTTCAAGGATGTTATAGCTCCGTAGGAGCGACATATTATTAGCTGATTGTACAGGTGGGCCGATTCACCGCGCGTAGTGAATTTCGAGAAAACGCACCAATCGATTGCGCGGTGTGGATATGATTGGAGTGTAGAAAATTTGATCCCGGAATTTTTCAAAATGATGTAATCGCAATTTTAATTGCACCACGCGGTGAAGGTTTGCTTTAATATGGTTCAGCTACGCGTGGTGGAAATTCGTGTGCCTTCAACTGGCTATTAAAATGCCGCCCCTGATGGGGCTGTTAAGCAAGTGAATGGTCCGAAATTGATTTCTGAAGCTAAATCGCATTCTTAATCCAGGTCTTTTTCACAAATTGAAAATCAGCAACCATAAAGGTCTAAAGTTTAAATAATGCGAAATTTCGTATTTGTATTCACGTGAAAATGTCCGCGGAGAGCTTTAGGTAAACTGCGCGGAAAACGCCGCTACGATTCGGCAAACCAGAATTTCATTTTAGTGGAACACTTGCCAACTATAAACAATAAACTAAAAACTTTGAACTTTCTCCTCTCCGCGGAGAATTTTAATGTCGTGGCGCGTGCGTTATCTTCGCGCGGAATATGAAATTCGTTCATCCTGAAATACTCTGGGCGCTCACAGCACTCGCCATCCCCATCATTGTTCACTTATTCAACTTCAGGAAATTCAAAAAGGTGCTTTTCTCGAATGTGGAATTTCTCAAAGAAATCAAACAGGAAACGCAGAGCAAAAGCAAACTCAAACATTACCTGATCCTTCTTTCACGTTTGCTTGCCTTGGCGGCCATCATCTTTGCTTTTGCGCAGCCTTATATGCCAACTCCGGGGGCTAGTACAAAACCGGGTGGCACTGCGGTGTCGATTTACATCGACAATTCCTTCAGCATGGAAGGGGAAGGGAAGGATGGAAGATTGTTGGAATTGGCGAAAAACAAAGCGATTGAAATCGCCAATTCATTTCAGCCTTCAGATAAATTCCAGTTACTCACCAGCGACTTTGAAGGTCGTCATCAGCGTTTGGTGAGCCGCGAGGAAATGACCGAACTCATTCAGGAAGTGCAGGTTTCACCGGTCAGCAGAAAAATTTCGGAAGTGGTTTCGCGTCAGAGTGATTTGTTGTCACACAGCGGCATCGACAATCGTCGGTCGTTTATCCTCACGGATTTGCAACAAAGCATTACCGATATTACTCAGGTGAAAAATGATTCATCCATGTTGGTGAACATTGTTCCGGATCTTGCCGAAAACGTGACGAATCTTTATGTTGATTCTGTCTGGTTTGACACACCGGTCCGCCAATTGAATCAACCGGAGATTTTGCACGCCCGGGTAGTGAACACCGGAAATGAAACGCGTGAAAACACTCCTCTTCAGCTAACGATCAACGGGCAACAAAAAAGTGTCGCCAGTGCAACTATTACTGCCGAAAGTTTTACCGACATTGCCATCACGTATACCAATACAGAACCTGGATTTAAAAAGTGCAATCTGAGTCTCGATGATCAGTCCATCACGAAAGACGATGATTATTTCTTCAGTTACAATGTTGCTGAGCGGATCAACATCCTCGAGATACATGGAAATGAAGTAGTCATGGAAGCGGTCAAAGCTGTCTTTTCGGATGATCCTTATTTCAACTACACAACAGCCAATGAAAGCTCGATCGATTTTGGTGCATTTGCAGAAAAGAATTTCATCATCATCAATCAGCTTAAAAATATTTCTTCCGGATTGAGCGCTGAGATTCAAAAGTTTGTCAATGCGGGAGGAAGTGTGTTGATCATTCCCGGATCTGAAGCCGTGGTGAATGAATACAACAGTTTGATCGGTCAACTTGGATTGGGTCAAATTGCAGGTAAAATGTCAGCAACCGGCGGAACATCTTCCACCGGTTTTAATGAGAAAGTGAATGCAGTGAATTACGATCACTACATTTTCAAAAACGCATTTGAAAAAACGATTGGCAATGTGGATCTGCCTGTAGTCGGAGGATACTACCAAATCAATTTGCCGTCGCAGTCGACCGCTGAGTCGATGATGAATCTGCAATCCGGTGCGCCATTCATGGTGTCGAATGTTGCCGGATCGGGTAGGGCATACCTCACTGCAGTTTCGTTGCGAACAGAAGAAAGTAATTTCATCAACCACGCCTTTTTCCCTGCGACATTATTGCGCATGGCGGAATTCAGTCAGCCCGAAATGCCGCTGTCGTATGCGCTTGGATCGGAGCAAGCCATTGTTTTGCGCAATTTGAATATGGGTGGTGATGAGTCGTTCCGATTGCGAAATCTTTCCGGCGAATTGGAGATTATCCCCGAGCATCGCAATGCGGGTGGCAATATGGAAATTTATGTTCACTCCGATCTGAACCTGGCCGGCAACTATGAATTGCTGCGTGGTGAAACATTGGTAGCCGTTTTATCCTTCAACTATGATCGCGCAGAATCGGATACCAAAGCATATTCGATTGATCAGGTCACACAAATGATTACTGCGGCAGGCTGGCCAAACTGGAATGTGCTCGACGGTGATATTGAAAGCATTGCAGCAAGTGCGGATGAAATCAACGACGGAAAAAAATATTGGTTTATGATGATAGTTTGGGCGCTGATATTTTTAGCGGTTGAAGTATTGCTGATCAAATTCTGGAGATGAAATTTTAGTGCGAACTCTCGCTGATTTGAAGCAGATTTGCGCAAGCTTTTTTCAGAATGATCATGGAGAAGTTGATCCAATAACCATCGAGAATCTGTGTGAACCCACATTATATGAAGACACTCATCAAATCTGCGCTGATCATCGATCCTTCTTCTGCTCATCATGGCAAACGACGTGATCTGTTGATCCAGAATGGCAAAATTTCCGACATCGCCGCTTCGATCAGTGAATCAGCCGGAAGGACCATCAGCGGCAAAGGACTTTGTGTTTCTCTCGGATGGATCGATCTCAAAGCAAATTTTTGTGATCCTGGATTTGAGTTCAAAGAAAATATTCAGAGCGGATTGGAAGCTGCTTCGCGAGGTGGATTTAAAACGGTGGTGTTGATGCCTTCGACCTTCCCTGTTTCTGATTCAAAAAGCGGCATTGAATACACGCTTACTAAAACGGCAAAAAGTGCAATTCGCGTTTTACCCACAGGAACCTTGTCAGAAAAAATGGAAGGCAAACAGTTGAGTGAAATGTTCGACATGTTTTCCGCAGGCGCCGTTGCATTTACCGACGATAAACACCATGTGTCGACCGAATTGATGTCACGTGCGTTAGAATATTCCAAAAATTTTGGCGGACTCATCATGAGTTTTCCATACGACAGCGGCATCAGTCATCATGGACAGATCAATGAAGGAAGTGCGAGTGTGGCATTGGGAATGAAAGGCATTCCGAATGTGTCAGAAGAATTGCGTGTTCAGCGCGATCTGGAATTGTTGCGATACAATGGCGGCCGACTTCACTTCATGTTGATTTCAACTCCAAAAAGTGTTGACCTCATTCGCAAAGCAAAAAAAGAAGGATTGAATGTGACGTGTGCCATCGCGGCGCATCAACTTTCATTTCTGGATGAAGACCTCAAAACTTTTGATAGCAATCTGAAAGTGCTTCCACCATTTCGGACACGTGATGACCGGAAGGCGCTGATCAACGGACTCAAAGACGGAACGATTGACGCGATCTGCAGCGATCACACACCGGAAGATGTAGAACACAAGATTCGTGAATTCGAAGATGCAGAATTTGGCATTTCGGGAATCGAAACAGCGTTTTGTTCCGCTTTTACTTCACTGGAAAAAAATCTGACGATCGAAGAACTCGTATCAAAATTCACCACCGGACCGGCAGCCATTCTCGGACTAACAAGCAATACCATTGCCGAAGGAGCAAGTGATGATCTCACGATATTTTCTACGGAAGAAAATACTTCTTTCACCAAACAAAACTGGAAATCCAAATCGATGAATAGTCCTTTTTTGGAGAGTGAGTTGCGGGGCAGGGTTTATTGAATCCTTCGGATTTTTTGAAGGCTTCTCGCCAGGTAGTGGTAAACAGATTTACGTCCCTATGGGAAAAAAACCGGATTTGCGCAGATTTTTTTGTTTCACGCTGAATTCGCAGAAGGAATTTCAGAATTGAAAGAATTTTCCTCGAGTATGTGTCATTAACTCGTTATGACCTAAATTCTAATGAACAAAACTTCGATAGTGAAAAGCCTTACCTTCACATCAAACCGTCTGTTGCCAAACTATGAACTCCAAACTCTAAACTCTGAACTATTCATGCTTGCCCTTGAGGCCCTCCAAAATTCATCGGCATCATATGATCTTGCCCGAGAGTCTCCTGGATTTTGCCGTGTTGCGCTTCGTACTTATTGATGTTTTCCATGATGGCGCGCATCAAACGTTTGGCGTGTTGTGGCGTAAGGATAATGCGCGACTGCACTTTTGCTTTCGGCACGCCCGGCATCACACGAATGAAGTCGACGACAAATTCTGCCGGTGAATGGGTGATCACCGCGAGATTGGAATACACACCTTGTGCGACATCTTCACTGAGTTCGATATTGAGTTGTTGTTGCGGATTGTTGTTATTGTTATCTGCCATGATTTCTTTTTTGTGTGCGGTAAAGGTAGATGAAGGAGAATGAGAATGAAAACGAGAATGAGGAGGGGTGGAGGCAAGTGTAGTTTTGTTTACTTGACTTTCTTCATTCTCGTTTTCTTTCTCATTCTGCCATCCTCTCCGTATCTCGGCTCCTCGGCGAATCTCGGCGAGAAATAATTCTTATAACGAGCGAAGCGAGTTTTGCAATTGAGAGAGTCAGGATGTTTCTCGCCGAGATACGGAGAGAATTAAATCTTAGGGCAACAAATCAATTCTCATTAAACAATCCCCAACATTTCTCTTAATCCAGAGATAGTGTATGTCGGTTTGTAATTATGCCTCACCTCCGCATGTCCATGTTCGACATTGACTTCATTCAGTTGATCTTCGGTGGTGGTGAGAAAAACCTGGTCCATGCCAAAGTCGCGTGCACCGAGGATGTCTGCATCCCAGTCGTCGCCAATCATCAGACTTTCTTCTTTCGTTGCTCCGGCGTGTTGCAATGCGTATTCAAAAATTCCGGCGTGTGGTTTTCGTACTCCGCAATGTTCGCTGTTGATGATTTTGTCGAAGTAGGGATACAGATTTCCAGCTGTCATTTTATGTCCCTGCACTTCCATAAATCCGTTGGTGATGATGTGCAGCGTATAATGCTGTTTGCAATAGGTGAGCAATTCATGCGTGCCTTCCAGCGTATGCGGCATGCGCGGACATTCGTACATAAAATCATTCGCGAATTTTTCTATAAAGGATTTGTCGGGTGAATTTCCGGTGTCCGCAAAGGCGCGTTCGAAACGAATGAATCGCAATACTTCTTTTTCAATTTTTCCGTCGCGGTAAAGTGCCCACACACGATCGTTGTGTACGACATACCGTTGGTGAAACTTTCGGAAGTTGACGTCGGCGAGCTCGGTGGCGTAGCGGTCGAACAAAAGCGTAAGCGCCTGATGTGTATTTTTTTTCAGATCCCACAATGTGCCGTCGAGATCGAAGAAGAGATGCTTGTATTTTTTCAAAATGAAATTCCAATGAGTTTAATGCCATACGCTGCGGACGATAATAACACCGACCAGCAGAAGAAGGCAATGATGAGTTTGGGCAATGCGGTGGAATTGTGTCGATACAATTTTGCACCGACAACGGAAGCGATGGGTACGGAGATCAATCCGGAAATCAATAACAAACCATTGAGTCCCCAGCGTTTTTTCACACGAACAAACCAGCGGTTTCTGCGATTGAAAATTTTGCGTTTGGCATTGAAGTGATGTGCGAGCCAGGAAAAAATGTATTCACCAAAATGAAAGAAGATGAAGACACCAAGCGCAGCACCGGTGGAAGAAACGAGGATGGTTTCCAGCCATGACCAATACTCACCCGATTCCGGTTTGAGGATCATTCCGAATGGCACAAAAAGAAATTTTACAATCGTGAGCATCCACCAACCGAATACTCTAAATGCATATTCCCACATCAGTCTTTCCTCCCATAAGCCAGATCGCCTGCATCACCTAGGCCGGGAACGATGTAGGCCTGAGCTGTCAGTTCTTTGTCTATCGCGCCAATCCAGAAAACAGTTCCTTCCGGCAGTTTGCTGCGCACATGATTGATTCCACTGTCCGTTGCAATGATCGATGCAATATGAATACGCGAAGGAATGCCTTTGCGCACAAGTTGTTTGTACACCATCTCAATAGAGGCACCGGTGGCTAACATCGGATCGGAGATGATTACCACTTTATCCTCCAGTGATGGACTGCTCGTGTATTCCACTTCGATTTCGAATTCACCGCCTTTATGATGGCGACGGTAAGCAGCAACGAATGCAGATTCGGCATTGTCGAAATAATTGAGCATGCCATTGTGCATCGGAAGTCCTGCGCGCAGAATGGTGCACAATACTGGTTTCGTGGTCGGCACATTCATCTCCGCAACGCCGAGTGAAGTGGTCACATCTTCCTGTGCATACTCAAACGTCTTGGAGATTTCATAAGCCATCACTTCACCGATTCGTTCGATGTTTCTTCGAAAACGCATCGAGTCGCGCTGAATGTTTTCATCACGTATTTCACGGATGAATTGATTTAAAACTGAATGATGTTTGCTGAGCTCGTGAACCATAAAATTCGTTGGATAGATTGACGAGCACAATGTAAGACGAACCTTCGCACGTTGGGGAGGTGTTGTGAAAAATTAGTTTAGAGTTTCTAGTTTCTGGTTTCTGGTTTCTGGTTGCGAAGCGCATTGGGTGGCGCGAAGTAATTCCATTTCCGAATTCATTTCGAATGCGCAACCAGAAACATGGAACATTGAACTTTTCCGGTGTTATGCGAAGTGAATTGAGTGTTGCGAAGTAATTTATTTATTTCGATTGCGCAACAAGGAACTTGAAACTTGGAACTAAAAACCATAATTAATCATTCTCCATTTTCCATTCTCCATTTTCCATTCGAATCATCATCTCTCTCAACCTCGAAGAGTATCCGAATTCATTGTCATACCATCCCACCACTTTTACCATGTTGCCAATGACAGATGTAAGTTGGGCATCAAAAACACAGGAATGCGAATTTCCGATGACATCCACAGATACGATCGGGTCTTCGGTATATTCGAGAATACCATTCATTTTTCCGGCGGCATATTCAGCGAATCTTTTATTGATTTCAGAAATCGACACAGGTTTTTTTACCGTGCACGTAATGTCGGTAAGTGAGCCATCCGGCACCGGTACACGCATGCCGCATCCACCCATGTGATCCGTCAGATGTGGAAATACACGTGTGAGTGCTTTCGCTGCGCCGGTTGTCGTTGGTATGATGGATTGCGCAGCAGCGCGACTTCTTCTCAAATCTTTATGCGGAGCATCGTGCAGCCGTTGATCGCCGGTGTAGCTGTGCACGGTGGTGATATAGCAACTTTCAATTCCGCACAATTCATCCAGTATGTGAATCATCGGCGCTGCATTATTCGTGGTGCAGGATGCATTTGAAAGTATAGTGTCCTCTTGCTGAATGAGGTGATCATTGACACCTATCACAATGGTTTTGATGGTGTCGTCTTCCGGAGGAACACTCAGTAAAACTTTTTTCGCCCCGGCATCGATGTGACTTTGTAGTTCGTTGCGTGTCTTGAACATACCGCTGCACTCAACGACAATGTCAGGAGCAAACGTTTGCCATGGAATGTCCTGTGGATTTTTATAGTTGAGAAATGGAATGGAAACCTCATTCGCGATGAGGTTGTTTTGGTGATGTGAAATCTTCAACGGGTTTTTTCCATGAATAGAATCGTACTTGAAAAGATGAGCCATCACACTTAGTTCCGCAACATCATTGATCGCTACTAATTCAAATTGGGAATCACTGAGCAGAATGCGGGACAATGTTCTGCCGATTCTTCCAAAACCATTGATCGCAACTCGTATAGGGGTCGTTTTCATTTCAAACAATAATAAGATTCAATCATTTAAAAATTCAAAGATTCAATAAACTCATGCTCCATTGAATCTTTGAATGTTTGAATTTTTGAATCTTTGAATCCCTAGAAAAGGTGTTTTTCGGCATGATAGGAGGAACGCACGAGCGGACCACTTTCAACATACCGGAATCCTTTGGCCAAAGCTATTTCTTTGTACTCCGCAAATTTTTCCGGAGTGATAAATTCTTTTACAGGAAGATGCTGTGGTGTTGGCTGCAAGTATTGTCCGAGTGTGAGAATATCCACGCCCACTGAACGAAGATCATCGATGGTTTCCAACACTTCTGTTTCTGTTTCACCGAGCCCAAGCATCACACCACTTTTTGTTCTCATACCACCTTGTTTCAAACGCAGAAGCGCTTCTAGACTCCGATCATACTTCGCCTGGATGCGCACCTGTTTTGTGAGGCGACGAACAGTCTCGAGATTATGCGAGACAATTTCCGGCGCAGCATCAATGATGCGTTGCATGTTTTCCCACTTGCCTGCAAAATCAGGAATGAGTGTCTCCATGGTTGTACCTGGTGAAATGCGACGCACAGCGTGAATGGTTTCTTGCCAAATGATAGAGCCGCCATCCGGCAGGTCATCGCGATCGACTGAAGTAATCACCGCATGTTTCACCTGCATGAGTTTGATCGACTTCGCCACTTTTGCAGGTTCAAATACATCCGCTTCCAATGGTTTGCCGGTAGCTACGGCACAAAATCCACATGAGCTGGTGCAAATATTTCCTAGTATCATAAACGTAGCAGTGCCCTCGCCCCAGCATTCGCCCATATTCGGACAATTGCCGCTTTCACAAATTGTATGGAGTTTATGTTCGTCAACGAGGCCGCGCACTTTGCGATAGTTTTCGCCGGTCGGTAATTTTACCCTCAACCATTTTGGTTTGGGAACTCGTTGTATGGGTTGAATAATTTCCGCTGAAGATTCGCTCACTTCTGATCGTATTTGGTACCGAAGAAAAAGTTGATGTATAATGAAAAGAATACTTGATGATTCTTCGGATTTGTGCTGTCCTGAGTATAGGTGGCCATGATAGGAACTCGTTTCGCGTAGGCATCTACGGCCAAGCCGGTTTCGATACCTTTCAACATTTCTTTTGAATTACTGTATTCAAAAGTGAAAGCAAATTTGAAAAAGCCACCGGGATGGATTTTTAATTGATCAAAGCCTCTGAAGCCACTTGCCCGACCGTAAATGTTGTCAATGAAATGACGATCAGGATCAAACTTTTCAATTTCGAGGTAAGGCTGTGCATTTGGAACATCGTCCGTGTAAATAATCTCCAGATAGATCGGTTTTGTAAATCCGAGAACCGGACCGGTTTGCCAGGTATAACCAACCTGTACTCCATTTTTTTTGCGCAGCTTTTCAGTGATGATGATCTTTTTACCAAGACCAATGCGCATGGAATAAAGATTGTTCAGTTTGCCATAAAAATATGGACGGGCATTCGGGTCATTGACAGGGTTCCAGGTCTTGGTTTCTTTTTCATGCTTCACAAAAAGCAAATCGAAGTTAATAAGCCATAGTTTGTAAGCACCATCGTACCTGGCGAGGGTGGCATTCACTCCATAACCATTCGAATTCAGATTGAGCCCAACGTAGCGTTGCTTTTTAAACAGAATGATATCTTCATCGGCAATCTGCTGGCTCCATGAACCCATCGAGCACAGAGTGAGTAAGATGAAAAAGATACTTGACTTCATTCGGTTTCAAAGTTAAACATATTCAAGTGAAGTGTGCATTGATAACGGTTAAATCCGTTCCAGGATATAGAATGAATGATTTCGTCCAATATTGTTACGATGGTTTTATCCGAATGATTGGTTTGACCGGTAATTTTTCACTCTAATTTTTTATAGGGCAAGGAGTGAATGACTCAAACTTACCTTTGCGACCAATAAAACGAAAAAAAATGAATCCAGGAATGAAAGTCGTTTATCAGGGTGAATTGAGAACTGAAGCTACCCACCTCAAAAGTGGCAACAAGCTGACGACAGATGCACCAACGGATAACAATGGCAAAGGTGAGGCTTTTTCACCAACCGATTTGCTGAGCACTTCACTGGCAAGTTGTATGATTTCACTGATGGGAATTACAGCCAATTCAAAGGAAATTCAATTGGGCACGATTGAGGCTTCTATTGAAAAAATCATGGCATCTGATCCAAGAAGAGTGATTGGAATCATTGTGGAACTTGAAATTCAGAATTTGGAATATACCGAAAGGGAAAAAACAATTCTGGAGAATGCTGCACGTGCGTGTCCGGTTGCGAAAAGCCTGCATCCTGATATCAACCAGGATATTCGTTTCAACTACGTCTGACAATTATTCCTGTTCGGAAACTTCAACCCGATTGTAGGCTGCACAAGCTTCCTTTCTGCGTTTGCACGAACCGAGCACAACCATCATGGCTATTAATACGACAAAAGTTAAAAGCCCTTTTTTCATGAGATCACTCCTCTATTGAATTCTTTTAGAGAAAAACAAATGTACAGCCTTCGGCTTTTTATCCACCTTAGTAGAAGTCACAAGTTTTTCAACATGGGTTGCACGGCTCCGTTGTTGTTCATGGAAATGAATCGGCACAAGCTCCGAATCGCTTTGTAAGTCTTGTCATTATTGAGGAAAGGAGTCCTCATTTTATGAAAGATCGACTCTGTCATGAACCCTCTTTTTTCTTGGATTTTGGCAAGTTTTCAAAACATGTTTAAAAACACAGGCTGTAGTTTGCCTTGTCGGAAGTAGTTTTGCGGCTTGATGACACGCACTACTGTTCCTGCTGTGCTTTTACTGGATGATGGCACGGCATTCTATGGAAAATCCTGCGGCGCTATTGGCACTGCAACAGGTGAAATTGCCTTCAATACTGCAATGACAGGCTATCAGGAAGTCTTTACAGATCCCAGTTATTATGGCCAGGTACTGGTGATGGCTGCCTCACACATTGGTAATTATGGGGTTCACCTGGAAGAAGTGGAATCAGATTCCTGCAAGGTTTCTGGAATCATTATTAAAAAATTCTCCGATGTTGCGAGCAGGGTAGGGGGAAGCGGAACTCTTCAGGATTTTCTTGAAAAGGATGGCATTTCCGGAATCTGTGAAATTGACACACGCGCTCTGGTCAGGCACATCCGTCAGGCTGGCGCAATGAATTGCATCATTTCTTCTGATGATACTAACCTGGAATCTCTGGCTGCCAAACTAAAAAAAGTTCCTTCGATGGAGGGACTCGAACTCAGTAGCAAAGTGGCGTGCAAAGTAGCTTACGATTATGGCAGTCCTGCGTCTGCATTTCGTGTAGCTGTGCTGGATTTTGGTGTAAAACGAAATATTCTGCGTTGTCTGGCAGAACGCAATTGTTACATGCGTGTTTTTCCAATGAATAGCAGTAAAGAAGAAATTCTGAAGTTTTCTCCGGATGGCATTATGTATGGCAACGGTCCCGGTGATCCTGCCGCTATGACGTCCAGCATTCAGCTCATCAAAGAACTTATTGAAACCCATATTCCCGGTTTTGGAATTTGCCTCGGCCATCAATTGATTGGCTTGTCGCAAGGACTGAAGACGGAAAAAATGTTTAACGGTCATCGTGGCATCAATCATCCGGTAAAAAATGTCATTACCGGAAAATCTGAAATCACCAGCCAAAATCATGGATTCGTTATTTCACACGAATCCATAAACAATCATCCTGATGCAGAAATAACTCATTTGCATCTTAATGACGGAACAATTGCCGGCATGCGCCTAAAAAATTACCATGTGTTTTCGGTGCAATATCACCCGGAAGCTAGCGCAGGACCTCATGACTCTCGCTACCTCTTCGATCAATTTATTGTGAATATGAAAGCACATAAAAAAATGGAAGTCGGCGCAGAAATGAAGTCGTAAAAGTTCTTGCTGACTTCCCATTGAGAGGTTCATCAGCAAGAGCAAAGCAGAAAAAAGACATGACCGAAGTTGGTTTTGGTTTTGTGAAAATGAATGTAACGAACGAGTATTTCTTCCAATGAAATGGAAATTTTTCGTTGAGTGAATTTTTTGAAAAACCAAAATCTCTTCTCAAACAAACCATTAAAAAAACATCTTATGTCACTTATAGCAAAAATCCACGCCCGTCAGATTCTCGATTCAAGAGGTAATCCAACTTTGGAGGTGGAAGTATTCACAGACACAGGCCATTTCGGTCGTGCAGCAGTTCCGAGTGGAGCAAGCACAGGTATTCACGAAGCCGTTGAATTGCGCGATCTCGACAAAGGTATTTACATGGGTAAAGGCGTGACGAAGGCTGTGCAGAATGTCATCAGCACATTGAATGATGAATTGAACGGAGCTTCTGTTTTTGATCAGCTTACCATTGATCGTGTGATGTGTGCGCTTGATGGAACAGATAATAAAGCGATCCTAGGTGCCAATGCTATTCTGGGTGTTTCTCTTGCCTGCGCCCGCGCTGCAGCCGATGCGTGTGGACAACCATTGTATCGTTATGTCGGTGGAGTGGGTGCATTTACATTGCCTATTCCTTTGATGAATATTATCAATGGCGGAGCTCATGCAGACAACAAAGTGGATGTGCAGGAATTTATGATTCTTCCGGTCGGTGCAGAAACATTCAGTGAGGGATTGCGCATGGGAACAGAAGTGTTCCATCATCTGAAAGCAGTATTAAAAGGCAAAGGATTCTCTACCAATGTGGGAGATGAAGGTGGATTTGCACCCAACTTTAAAGGCAATGAAGAAGCTTTGCAATATGTGATGCAGGCCATTGAGGCAGCGGGATACAAGCCGGGTTCTGATGTTTGCATCGGACTCGATTGTGCGAGCACGGAATTTTATGATGCAACAAAAAAGAAATACGTATTGGAAAGTACAGGCGAAGAATTGAGCAGCTCAGAGATGGTTTCTTATTGGAAATCGTGGTGCGATAAATACCCGATCGTTTCCATTGAAGATGGATGTGCAGAGGATGATTGGGATGGATGGAAATTACTGACAGAAGCTCTGGGCGGACATATTCAATTAGTGGGTGATGATTTGTTTGTCACAAACGTATCACGTCTTGCGCGCGGAATTGAAGAAGACATCGCCAATTCTATTCTTGTGAAAGTGAACCAGATCGGTACTCTCACTGAAACGATTGAAGCGGTGCAGATGGCAACACGTTTTTCTTATACATCCATCATGAGTCACCGCAGCGGA
>JANOVT010000332.1:0-95214 GCA_031417525.1 Flavobacteriales bacterium
GTTTGGTGATCCCTCCTGAAAGGCGTCACCGATACTTCAAAATTGTTGCTATCCAATTTCTGTATCATCTCATTTACAACATGCAGTTAGTTTGCTATTCCAACTACTTCAAGGCACAAACAAAGGTCTCAAAGGAATTTCGCACGAAGAACACAAAAATTTATTCAGGGATTTGGAAATTGAAAGGTAACGTGAAATGCTTCCTTGATCTCTTAATATCTTAATTCACTAAAATGCTCTGATAAGTCGAAGAGGTATATTAAGTCAGCAATTGGTGCGATATGCCTAATGCTGCACTATGTAGACTGCATTATTTTATACTTGAGAAAGCAAAAAACTTTGTGAATCCTTTGTGTGAAATTCCTTTGAGACCTTTGTGGTTTCAAGCCTGGGTGTTCAAAGCCATTTTTCCAAATGAAAAGTTATTGAATCATTTTCGTAATAGACTGAAGCAAATTCAGCAATTGAAAAACCCTTCCGAAATTTTCAACTTTGACATCAGCGCTACTTCCACCCTGACCCGAACTCTGTAGACCTTTGTAGTTAATCACTTCGACAGCCTTCACATGATATTGACCATCAGCAATACCACCAACACATTTAATGAGATCATTTTCCGAAATAACCGCAGGATCAAATTCAACACTTACAACATTCTGTTCTCTGCCATCCGCAAAATCAAGTTCTGTTGATTTGACACCATTCAGAGCGCGCAGATCCTGTTGAATTTTCCCACCACAACCGGCGGAACAAGTCATACCGTCAATACTCAGATTCGCAACGGTTTTAATCACTTCCGAATTCATGTCTTTGTGAGTGACCACCACTTCTGAGGTAGTGGGTGCTTTGGCGGCCTGATCCCCGCAAGACCAAAACAATAGAGAGAAACTGAAAAGTAGAGCTGCAATTGTTTTCATGGCTATCCGATTTGTGTTTAAAGACGGTTCAAATGTAGAAGAGTTACATGAGCTTCTGAATTTACCTTCGGCCAAAATTTTACAATTCCTTGAAGAGCACCAGGATCACCCATTTACTTGTTTTGTTATTACTGGCCATCACCTGGGGAAGCTCATTTATCCTGATGAAGCGTGGACTGCGTGATGGTTCTGATCAACCCGTCCTTCGCCCGGAACAGGTTGCGGCTCTCAGACTTGGAATTGCCGGTCTGGTTTTGCTTCCTGTTTCTATCAGAGCTTTTCGGAAAGTACATCGCGCCGATTGGAAATACCTGGCCGTCGTTGGCCTCATCGGCAGCGGACTTCCCGCCATCCTATTCACCATTTCACAGCAGTACCTCGACAGCAGCATCGCGGGAATTCTCAATGCCTTGACACCTCTTTTTACTTTGTTTGTCGGCATCATTGTATTCAAACGAGTGGTAATGCCGAAACAGGTGATGGGCGTGTTGATCGGCTTGGCAGGCGCCATTTGCCTCGTGTCTTTGAAAGGATTTGGAGACAGTGACAACATGATCTATTCTCTGCTGATTGTCTTGGCGACTCTTTGTTATGGCATCAGTGTCAATACCATTTCCGCCAAACTGCGGCATATTTCTCCCCTTCAGATTACAGCGCTCTCTTTATTAATAGCAGGAATCCCCTGGAGTCTTTACCTCTCCACAACCGACGTCGCCGAGATCATTCAAGTAAATCCGCATGGCTGGACATCTCTGGCAGCAGTCACCACTCTTGCGGTCTTTGGGACCTGCATGGCGAACCTCCTTTATTTCTGGCTCACCCAACAAACCAGTCCGCTCTTTGCCTCATCCGTGACCTACCTCATGCCCCTCGTTGCCGTTGGCTGGGGTGTCTTCGACAATGAAAAACTGACGTTTATGCATCTGATTTGCGGAGTGATAATTCTGTTTGGGGTTTGGATGGTGAATCGGAAGTAATATTTCCTGGTTCCAGGTTCATAGTTCCTAGTTGGCGTAAATATCTTTGTGATGCGATTGTAATTCTTGCCTTAAAAATTAACTCCGCTTTCGGACAGGATTAAAACTCCTTCCATTTCGTCCATTTTTTCCAGGTCAGTCAAAACACCATACAAAAACCTCCATACTATATTTTGTATCGGGGTTTTTATTCGGCGATAGTCATTCTCCATAAATTGTATGGATTTCCAGGCCAATCTCAAACTATCCTTAAAAGAGCAACTCCGTATTGGCAAGATTCAACCCGATACGCATCCACACTCCGCCAACTAGGAACTATGAACCAGGAACTAATGCTTTTTTTTGGGAAAAGCGACCTGCGCCGCGTATATTTGCCCCCCTCCCAAAAAAGGGTAGGGCTAACTCATTAAAAATCAATAACAATGTACGCTATCGTTGAAATAGCAGGGCATCAGTACAAAGTACAAAAAGATCAACAGATCTATGTGAACCGTCTTCAGAACGAAGAAGGAACACAAGTGAATTTCGACCGGGTTCTCCTCGTTGAAAATTCAGGAAAGATCACTGTTGGCGCCCCAGCTATCGAAGGTATGAAGGTGACCGCTCGTGTAGAGAAACACCTCAAAGGAGACAAAGTAATCGTATTCAAAAAGAAGCGCAGAAAAGGCTACCAGAAGAAAAATGGTTTTCGTGCCTATCTCACTGAGCTGAAAATTGAAAGCATCGGTTAATTCCAACAAGAACAGAAACTATAACGCTCACACCACAATACAATGGCACACAAGAAAGGTGAAGGTAAAGTAAAAAACGGTAGGGAATCGGAAAGCAAACGACTCGGAGTAAAACTCTATGGTGGTCAGGTTTGCATCGCTGGCAACATCATCGTTCGTCAGCGTGGTACTCATCACAATGCAGGTCTCAATGTAGGTATCGGAAAAGATCATACATTGTTTGCACTCGTTGATGGCACCATCGAATTCCGCAAGAAAAAAGACAACAAGTCTTTCGTTTCGGTTATTCCTGCATAAGGCGTAGCCGGGCTAAACAATATATAAAACCCGGTCTCGTCTTTGGCGAGATCGGGTTTTTTTTTGCCAATTCCAGAAGATCGTATTCGCAGTTTCAAGTATCAAAACCACACCCAGATAATTCCCCGACATTTATGTTGCAAGTCCCATACATCAGAGAAAACAAAGAAAAAGTGCTTGCCGGCCTGGCCAAACGCAACAAAGATTTTTCATCACAGATCGATGAAATTATTGCTCTTGATGAATTGCGCAGAAAAACACAGAATGATCTGGACAACAATCTGGCAGAAGCGAACAAATTGTCGAAAGAAATTGGTGACCTTTTCAAAAGTGGAAACAAAGATGCTGCTGAAGCAAAAAAGCCTGAAGTCGCTGGATTAAAAGAAGCATCCAAAGACCTTGAGATGAAACTGGCAGCTACTGAAGAATCTCAAAAGCAACTTCTCTATCAAATTCCGAATGTCCCTGCTGAGGTTGTCCCACAAGGAAAAACAGCCGACGACAACGTGGAAACCTACACCTGGGGTAGTCTTCCGACACTTGGAGAACACAAAAAACCACACTGGGAACTCATCGAAGAGTACGACCTGATCGATTTTGAACTAGGTACTAAAATCACTGGTGCAGGATTTCCCGTTTACAAAGGAAAAGGTGCTCGTCTTCAACGCGCCCTCATCAATTTTTTCCTGGATGAAGCCACCAAAGCCGGTTACCGCGAGTTCCAGCCGCCACTGCTCGTAAATGAAGCCAGTGGATTTGGCACAGGCCAGCTTCCTGATAAAGAAGGCCAGATGTACCACGCCACTGTGGATGATCTCTACCTGATTCCTACCGCTGAAGTGCCTCTCACCAACTTATACCGTGATGTTATTTTGAAAGAAGACCAACTCCCAATCAAAATGACGGGCTATACTCCTTGCTTTCGTCGAGAAGCAGGTTCATGGGGCGCTCACGTCCGTGGTTTAAATCGCCTGCACCAATTTGATAAAGTCGAAATCGTACAGTTGGTGAATCCTGCCAATTCCTATCAGGTTTTGGAAGAAATGGTGGATCACGTAAAAATGATTTTGCAGAAACTTGAATTGCATTTCAGAATCATAAGACTCTGTGGTGGTGACATGGGTTTCACTTCGGCGTTGACATATGATTTTGAAGCCTGGAGCGGCGCACAAGAGCGCTGGCTCGAAGTCAGTTCCACTTCCAATTTCGAAACGTTTCAAGCCAATCGTCTCAAATGCAGATTCAAAAACAACGAAGGCAAAACTCAATTGGTACATACACTGAATGGAAGCGCTCTTGCATTGCCACGCATTGTTGCTTCTCTTCTGGAGAATAATCAGGACGGAAATGGCATTCACATTCCTGCTGCTTTGGTACCATATACTGGTTTCGACCGAATCGAAAAATGATCCTCAACAGACCTGTTTAGAAAAATTGTGTAGCATACCGTCGAAGCCAACGCCGTCCTCAGGTACATTCGCTATGTTATGACACAAAAGCTTATCCGAACAACCATCATTGCAATCGCTGCGATGATTTCCATGGCTATTCATTCGTGCCAGCCAAAACAGGATCACACATCAGCCATCTTACTTGTGGATTCTCTCATCCACGAATTGGAAAAACAGGCCGCAGATATGAATGCCATTTCCATTCTGAATGAACGACCTATTGATTCAGCAAACATCCGGCTCCAATATGTGCAGGAGAATTTCGTTGGAACCATGAAGAAAGATATGGCCCTGGATTTGAGTTCATACGCATCCACTTATCGTGCTGAATTGTTTATGAAACAACAACTAGACACATTGGAAATGCAATCCGATTCTATTCTGGCAGAACTGAAATCATTAAAACAAGCATTGAGTGAGAAAGCCACGCATGATAAAAACAACAACGAAATCACCACTGACTACGTATCAAAAACATTGGCGATGGAAATGCAAAATGTTTCCTCACTGAAAGAGGAGATTGCGGATATAATGATAGATGAAGAAAAACTTCGTGAGAAATTAAATTTCCGCGCGCCTAAAGTCCAACATTGGATGGACAGCATCGCAACAAAAAAATTGAAATGAAGAAACTGAAATACTTTTTGTGTTTAATCTTTCTGGCCTCTGCCCCTGCGCTATTCTCGCAAGAAACAGAACTGGAGCTGGCAGAATATTATTATAGCCAGGGCTTGTTTGAACAAGCAAATCTCTACTACGAAAAAATCTACAAAACGAACAAAACCAATCGCGTTTACAACAACTACCTCAATACACTTATTGCTCTAAATAATTTTGAAGAAGCAGAAAAACTGGCGAAGAAAAAAATCAAGGAAGACAGTAAGGATGGAGTTGGGTATGTAAAACTTGGTGACCTCTACAAAAAATTCAACAAGCCGGAAGAAGCGAAAGAGCAGTTTGATGAGGCAGTCAAAAAGGTAGAGCCTACGCGCTCCAACATCATTCGTTTAGCGAATGAGTTTTCTCAAATCAATGAATACGAATATGCCCTTCGCTCTTATCAAAAAGGAAAAAACGAATCGAAGGAAGGCTATAATTTCTCTTATGAAATTGCCAATATGCAAGGCAATCTGGGTGAGTATGATCAGATGACAGAATCTTTTCTTGATCTCGTAGCAGAAGAACCCAACTACATTCAGACCGTTCAGAATTCTCTCAACCGCACCTTGAATCTCGACGAGAACAAGGAGAACATGGACATGCTTAAGACCAAACTTCTCAAGCGCGCGCAAAAAGATCCTGAGCAAAATATTTATACCGAGATGCTCACCTGGCTTTTTATGCAGAAAAAAGATTTCGCCAGTGCATATGTGCAAACTATATCTCTCGACAAACGATTGAATGAAAACGGATATCGTGTCATCAATCTTGCGCAGCTTGCAACGAACAACAAAGATTTTGAAACAGCTAAAAAAGCATATCAATACATCATTGAAAAAGGTCCTGCCGGAGATTATTACATCACTGCGCGCATCGAAAAATTGCAGGTGATGAAACAGGAATTGCTTTTGAAACCTGGTATCGATCCTCTTTTGTATACTGAACTTGAAAATGCTTACATAGGAGCATTGAATGAAGTGGGTAAAAAAAATGAAACAGCCACAATGATGAAAGAGCTGGCACATATCCAGGCTTTTTATCTTGGCAAAACAGATGAAGCCATTACAATACTCCGTGAAGCTGTGGCAATGCCCGGGCTTTACAACAAGACTCAGGCATTATGCAAATTGGAACTTGGTGATGTGCTGGTATTCAAAGGCGACATCTGGGAAGCTTCTTTGCTCTACTCTCAAGTAGAACTCGATTTCAAAGAAGATGTACTTGGCCATGAGGCCAAATTCCGCAATGCACGCATCTCCTACTTCACTGGTGATTTTGAATGGGCGCAAGGACAGTTGGACGTGCTCAAAGCATCAACGACAAAATTGATTTCGAACGATGCAATTGATTTGTCGCTGCTGATCACTGACAATTTCAACATGGATACAACACAGGTACCGATGAAGATGTATGCACGTGCGGATTTGTTGTCATATCAGAATAAATTCTCAGACTCCAATATTGTTCTTGATTCTATCCTGACAGATTATCCTGCGCACTCACTGACCGATGAAATCAAAATGAAAAAAGCAGAGATGTACGTAAAACAAGGTCAATATGAAAATGCAAAAGTGTTGTACCAGCAAGTCATCGATCTCAATTTTACCGATATCACTGCCGATGATGCCTTATTCAAACTGGCAGAAATGAATCAGTATATCTTCACTGATACAGCCAAAGCAATGGAGCTTTACGAAAAACTCATCACAGAATTTCCGGGGAGTCTTTATGTTGTGGAAGCAAGAAAAAGATTCCGCGATCTTCGGGGCGATGCAGTAAACTAATTCTCTTTTAGTTCACGCAGATTCTCGCAGATTGAAAACCGGATTCCCGCGGATTTTTTGTTTATCGCTAAAAGCCGAAGGAATTTTAGAATTTGACTATGAAATTGGAAATCTGCGCAAAGCCGGTTTTCAATCTGCGTAAATCTGCGTGAAGCCTTCTACTGAGCGAAGCGAAAAAGAAAACCGGGTGGAACGCTTCACTTCTGTCCTTTGTTTTCATTTGAGAACGTCTATATTTGACTTACAAACACTTATTGACCTTAACATGAAAAAGCACTTATTCGCCTTTGCACTCATTACATTGATCAAGTCTCAAATAATGGAAGGTCAATGCGAAAATTTTGAATTCAATCCACAGGCAGCACTCAGTATTCCATCAGCATTAGTGGTAGACGAAATTTTTATTAATTGTCTTGGACAAGAAGTCTTGTTTTCGGCAGAAGGATCAATTGCCGGACTTGATCGATCTCTTGTATCCTACAAGTGGGAGTTTCATGATTCAAACCTGGCTATTATTACAGAAACAAATCAGGTTTCGCACAATTACGTTTATCCAAACATCTATGAAGTTGAAGTAGTAGTGACTGATAATTTCGGCTGCACTGATACTGCCACAATAAATACAGGCATTGTAGGGCCTCCGCAAATGAATCCATCCGAAGGCATTTCCGCATGTGTTGGAACAGAAGCTGTCTTGGTAGCTGATTATTCGCCCGTCACTATACATAGTGGTGGGCAAATAAGTTCCGACTTGGAAGGTCCGGTAAACGATTACACTCCGTTTCAATCATCCATTCTTCTGATGGGATTTCCCGCGGGAGCAACAATCGACGATTGTGGTCAGGTGGTTAATGTTCATGCAAACCTGACTCATACATGGTTATCTGACCTTGAAATAGCCATTACATGCCCGAATGGAACTACAGTCTTGCTCTCTGAATACCCCGGAAGCCTAATCGCCTCCGAAAATTTGGGAGAGGGCATTCTTGGTTACGATTACAGCTGGTCGTCCAACGCAATCAACGGAACTTTGCTGGAAACAGCAGCGAACACCTCCTTATCAACAATTCCTGCTGGTGAATATTCAGCCAGTGGAGATTTGTGTGATCTGGTTGGATGCCCTCTCAATGGCGAATGGACCTTCAATGTCACAGATTTTGTAGCATCCGATATGGGTTATATCTGGAGCTGGGGTGTTGATATTTTAGGGGGATCGGGCTCTATTATTCCATTGACATTCACTCCAACGATTGATTCTGATTTCAGTTCATCACATTGGAGTGGACTCGATGTTCTAAGTACTTCTGAAGACGGAGACCAGGCACTCATCAATACAGAGGTAGTTCACGAAGCGATTTTACAGTTCACCACAATGGACAATGTCGGATGCACATTCACACAAGATTTTCAGGTGAGCGTCATTGTTAATCCACTGGAAGTATACACAGTCGAAAACTTTATTTATGACCCTGCGTTTCCAGAAAATCAATACCTATATGGAGAAGTGAACCTGACAACGATATCTGATTACAATTGGTCTTGGACACCGACCGATGGATTAGAATCACCCTCAGAATCTTCGACCTTAGTTCTTCTTCCCAACACAAACGCAACTTATACGCTTACCGCTACATCTCCTCAACTGCCAGGATGTAGTTCAAGTTCAACAACCAATCTCATCATTCCAGAAATAGTCGTAAGCGGATATGTCTTTCATGATGCAAATGAAAATGGCATCTTTGATGCAACTGAAAATCCAATGCCTCATTTTCCAATAACTTATGACGCCACTGGTTATTATTCGTTCACCGATGAGAATGGCTATTATAGCGTTGCAAGCTCCGTTGGTTTGAATAGCATAAGCCTTGGTGGCGATCCTTTGCTGTGGGTTTCCACCACACCATCCACGTTCGATGCAGATCTTAACAATGAAATGCCTGAAAGTATCAGTTATGATTTCGGGCTTGTACCCGGAGCAACATTAGTAACAAATGTCGATGGTACCATCTCGTATTCACCAAGCTTATGTCTTCAGGAAAATGTGCATACAATCAATATTTCAAACCAGGGAAATTCGAATCCTTCTGGCTACGTCGTTTATACCTGCGATCCGCTGACTGCTTATATTTCTTCAACGCCCGAACCATATCTGATAGATGGCACTTCACTCTACTTTTCTTTTTCACAAATTCCTTTTGGAGTAAATGATTATTTTTCAATTACCCTCCAGATGCCTGACAATGCCATAACTTCTGATGATTTGTCTTTTACACTTGAAACGTATTTAACTGATGGAAGTGAAAATATACTAGTTGATTCGGATAGCTACACAACACTTCTATTGTGTTCATATGATCCCAATGAAATAAAGGAATTGAATGGTACAGGTCCTTTGGGAATACTGCCCCCCAATACTGATCTTGACTATGTGATACATTTTCAGAACACAGGCAATGCAGTTGCTTACGATGTTACGATCACCGATCAACTGCCATCTAATGTTGAGCCCACTTCCTTTCAACCGATTTTGTCATCTCATGCATATGTGGCGACCATATCCCTGGATGGCTTTGTGACAGTCCAATTCGACAATATCAACCTTCCTGATAGTGGTTCATCATATCTTGAGAGCAATGGTTTTATTCATTTCAGAGTTTCGCAAATACCAGAGCTCACGAACGGCACAACCATTTTGAATGAGGCAAAAATCTATTTCGATGCCAATACACCAATAACGACCAACACTGCACTAAACACGATATGGCAATGTGAAAATTCTTTGCTTGGAATCAGCATCTCCGAAGAGACATTGACAATCACCGATCTCGTTGATGAAATCCAGTGGTACCAGGATGGACAATTAACTTCACAAACTGGGTTAACATTCCAGGCAAATGAAACGGCCATCTATAATGCTACTGCAGTCGATCAGTACGGATGTGTTCATTCAAGCGAGAACTTCTTAATTGTCGTATCTGATATAGCACTAATCAATCAGGAACATACGTTCATCTATCCCAATCCTGCGTCAGAAATGACGGTTATTGATCCCGGACTAAGTCAATTCAACATCCACGTCTATTCTGCTGATGGACGATTCATCCGGGATCTAAGAAATGTGAGTGGAAAATACCAGATGGACTGTATAAACCTCGCTTCCGGA
The DNA here is from genome assembly GCA_031417525.1 of Flavobacteriales bacterium. Classification (GTDB taxonomy): domain Bacteria; phylum Bacteroidota; class Bacteroidia; order Flavobacteriales_D; family Sanyastnellaceae; genus JAIBBG01. Next base: position 9,981 of record JANOVT010000332.1, read on the forward strand.
ACATACTTCATAGGCGTTTCATCAGAAATAGGAACAACCTATCAAAAATTGATAGTAAACCATCCGTAATAACATTACCACTAATTGTTCAGACAAATTCTGATCAAGACGTCATAAAAGACAACTTCACCTTCTCACTTCTAAAAGAAAACCCGGTGGACCTTTCCTCACCGGGCTTCTTTTGCCTTCATGGTAGAAGGGCTATCAATCTAAATACTTGCCTTAGTTAGGGATGATATCAATTTCGATATCACCAAAATCACATTCCACATCCAGCTTTCCTTCGCCATTTCCGATGGTTCCTTTTACTTGTTTACTTGTATAATCACTTTCCGAGGATGACTTTTTTGCTTCAGAAGGAAGGTCAATATCACCATAAGAAGAATTCGCTTCAAATCGAAAACCAGCATCCCGTGCAAGATGAATATCTGCGTCGGCATATTGCACTTTTATTTCCAGGTCCTTGCACTCCTTTGCTACCCTTCGAAGTTCAAGATCACCAAAACTGCTTTCAATTTCCGCGTTCCCTTGAAGCAAGGTGATGTCAAGACTACCGTATTCATTTTTGAAATCACCACCGTTTGTACCATTTATGTAGGCATTACCAAAGCCAATGTTCAGATCATTCTCGTACGACCACAAACCATTGATGTGCATGTCGCCATATTCTACATCCACTAGACAAGCGCCCTGCATATCGCCTATCCGCAGATCACCGAAAGCGCACTTTCCGTCGAGCACTGCTTTGAGTGGCATCTTCACCTCCACTTTCACCGTGTAGCTCTCGGTATTTTTCTTATTTGAATTGCAAGACCAATTACCGGCACCCACAGAAAGCGATACGAGTTCTTTTCCTTCAGCAATATCGACTTGAAAACTGTCGAACATTTCATTGGCGCGTTCTTCACTTTTTGCTGTGACATCCATTTTGACAATGATTTCCATTTGTGATTGATCCCAAGTTTGGATCGTAATGTCTGCGAAATTGATATCCAACACAAGCTGCACATTGTTATTTACAGCAAAGTTTTTGCGCACCTCTTTGTAATACTCTTCCGCATGGATAACAAATCCCGTCAACATCAAAGCGAGCAAAACAATACTAGGACGATAATTTTTCTTCTTCTTCATTTGAATTGATTTTATTCTGAATCTCGATATACTTCTGAAGCTGTTCCATCAGCTTCAATCTGAATTTATAATTGCTCACCATAGCTTGCGCGATGCGTTCATCATGAAAATTCTTCGCCAGCTTTTCCTCCAACATCTTGTATTCTTCTTCAAGTGCTTTCACATCATCCATGAATTTGCGAACGTTTTTATCCGCAACATTCACACCTTCCATTCCACCTTGCAGTCTGCCATGGTAGTATTCCTCGACTGCGGCCATTTCGCCTGACACATCCGAAAGTTTCAAACGATCCGCATTCTCATTGGTCTTTTTTATTTCCATCACCACAATGGAAATAATAAAACCTGTGATGGCTGCAGCAGCAACAGCGAGTACCGGCCAGCGAGGAATCCTTCGGATTCTTTTATTGTCGCGTTGTTGCATCAAACGCATTTCAAAACGCTCTTCGTGACCCGGCAATGGTTCATGACCATCAGCCGTGGCAGCATTTTTTAATGCGTCCTTCAGTTGATTTTCAAATTTGCCTTGCATGTGTATTCAACATTTCATTTTTCAGTTTTGCAATTGCTCTGCAATATTGCGAGCGTGATGTCGACGCATTTATTCCCAGGTGTTCACCAATTTCTTCGTGACTCATTTCTTCTTCCAGATGCAGCCTCACAACGAGTCGATAACCATGGGGCATCTCTTCTATTTTTTGCTTCAGCAATTCCACATCAAATACATGTAGCTCTGCTTCCGGTTCCGCAACATCCGGTAAATCCTTTTCACCGAATAAAAGCGCCGATGATTTTTTCGATCTCAATTTATTCAGCGCCATTCTCACTGCGATCATCTTTTGCCAGCCCACATATTTTTCCGCCTCCTTCAATTCACTCAACCGATCAAAACCCTTCATCATACTTTCCTGCATCACATCTTCCGCCTCTTCTTTATTGCGCAACACATTGTAGACAGCAGGATAGATCATTCTCCACGACCGCCTGTATGCCTCGCACTGAGCCTGATGCTCACCGCGCCTGCACGCTGCAATGATATGTGTCCAATCTTCCAGAATTCTGTTGGTTTTGTGGTTTCCGTTTCGCTGATTCTATATGTATGACACGAAGGTGGGAAGAACGCTGCATCCTCTTATAAAATATTTCATTTCGATAAAAAACATCCACATTCATCGCCGCCATTCGTTCAGAACCTGTGTTTTTATTCAACGTCACTTTCCATAGAAATACTTAATTATTCAAACTCCCAATTTCTCAATTCTAAAATCCAGATTGCGATTTTGCCCATGGATTCAATGAACGACGCAATAAATTGCCAGAGCATCCTTCCCGATTGCCAGAAATTTACTTACGTGTTTAAAAAAATATCAATTTTATGGTTATAGATGGATGGCATAAATCCCCATAATGAAACCAATTTTTGATTAGCTTACCTCCGATTTACGATTAACCAAAATGAAAACCTTAATTATCTCACTGTGTGTGATATCGCTGATATTGTTCGCCGGAAGCAATACCGCATATGCACAATCCTGCTCGCCTCCCGAAAACTTCATGCTGGCGATTGACAACAGTATGTTCTCCTCGTCAATGTTCTGGTATCCTTCTTTTTCGGGGTGCCCAACATTGTATTATGAGTTGGAGTACGGGTATAGTCCTTTTACTCCGGGGACTGGTGCTGCTACTTTAATCTCGCCCTTATACGAAAATTATTTTGTTGTTTACGATCCTTATGTTACCGATGCATGGGTGCGGGCCGTGTGTGATTGTAATCCAATGGGTGAACCAGACGGAATTCCGGATGATTTCAGCACATGGGTGCAGGCTTCCATTTATTATGTGCCACCTCCCAATTTTCCCGATCCGGGAATGATATGTGAACAAGCTCCGGTAGAACCCGTAAGGCAGGACTTTGAATGCGGTAGCTCTTTCGGAAATCTCGATTTCGACGGGCAGTTTGCTGCTCTGACTTATATACCATGTACGGACGAAGAAGAGTATGTGCTCTATCGTTCTTTTATTGCACCTCCCGGTTTTATCGTGGAAATTACAATGTCAGAATACACAGGGTGGAATGATTTCGGGTTGCTCATCCTCGAAGGTGGTTGCTCAGGTCCTATCGTGCATTGTATACCTTCATTTACCAGCCAGGAAACCCTTGTGATCGATGCTCTTGTACCTGGTCAACTTTATACGATCGAATGCTGGAACAATAATTTTTATTATTACTTCGACTGGCAGAATGGATTTTCCTACGGTGCATGGAATTCACTTAATATCTGTGAACCGGCATCGCTGTGTAATTATCCGACCAACCCGGGTGCCTCCCAGATGACTGATCATACGGCCTTACTCAACTGGAGTGAAAATATGAGTTCCGAGTGGCGGATCGAATACGGCCCTGCCGGATTTACACCAGGTACTGGAATGTTCGTTGAGGAAATCCTGGATGAACCCTACCTATTAACCGGACTTGAGTCTTTAACACCTTATGAATATTATGTAAATGCCGTATGTGGTGAATATATAAGCAGTAGTGCAGGTCCTTTTGCATTCAGCACACAGCCCTCTATCTGGCTGATCAGCCAGGTGCCGAATGATCACACGTTTTGTTGCGATAATATCCAGTTGTCAGAAAGCATCAATATCGGTGCGTATTGCGATTCAATCTATTTCACCTATACAGATAGTTATATGGGTAGTGGTTGTGAATATTTGATCGAACGTACTGTAACTGCTCATGATACGTGCGGAAATGAATTGTCGCAATCTTTTACGATGCAGGTCGAACCCAATGATATTCCATGTGACTGTGATCATGAATTGGCTATCGGTGGAAATTCCGCTGGTAATGCAGTAGCCATCAGCGGCAACTGGGCAGTGTATGAAGCTGGTGTCCAGGACAAGGTTTATTATCTTGACAACGGTGAATGGACTTACGATAGCTCAATTGAATTGGGTAACAACAGCCACAGTACATTGGATATGGATGGAGATGTTATCGTTTCCGCAAACAGAGTATTCAGACTCTCTGGCAATGTGTGGATACCGGAAACGGTTTTACAATCCAGCATGGGTGATATAAGTGCGAATGCTGCAGCAGTGCATGGTAATACAATCGCACTAGGAATGAACGGACGCATTTTTATTTTTGAATATGTTGGGGTGTGGACTGAAGTTGCCATGTTCGACCAGCCGTGCGCATCACTTGACCTAACTGATGATCTACTCGTTTCAGGATTGGAAGAAGTGGACTACATCGGGCACGTATTTCGTAATACTACAGGTGTTTGGGATCATGAGCAGGGATTGCAGGCATTTGGCTCCGGAAGTGGGCAGGAGGCAGGTTATGATGTTGCAATCCAAGATGACAGACTTGCAATCGGTCATCGTTGGGTCGGAGGTCTCTATACTTATTATTTTGATGGTGAATTATGGGGTGATGGCAATTTTCTAACGAATCCTTTTCTTTATTCCAACATCGGATATTATTCTGCATTTGGAAGTTCGCTGGATATAAATGGCAACATCATGGTTGTCGGTGATTTTATGAATCAACCCAATGGAGGTTTCAGCGGATCTGTCGTTGTGTACGAATGGTTATGCGGAGATTGGGTTGCACAGCGAAACATTGTACCAGTGAATGGAAACGAAGGTCAACGCTTTGGTGGTGCGGTGTCTCTTGATGCTTCGAATATGATTGTGGGTATCGACAATACCTATTGGCTTGGCGGACACCCATACACTGGTGTAGGTAAATACTGGTTTTACAATTGTCTCGGTGTTGATCCTTCACTTTACACAATCACTGCAGGCAACGATCAGTCACTTACGTGCAACGAAGAAATTCCTGCTCCTGATTTCCTGGTAGGACCCGGTTTTTGCGAAAATGCATATGAGATCACAATCACCGAAGAAGGCAACGCAATATGCGGAAGCGAAATAGTGCGCACCTATTCTGTGAGCGATGAATTCGGAAATGCGGCACAAACCTCTCAAACATTTTCTTTCATAGATGATGTGGAACCCGAAATAGTCTCCGCTCCCCAGGATATCACCATTGGTTGCGGTGAAGTGTTTGAAACAACAGAACCTGTTTTCCTGGACAATTGCTCATCTGAAATTGTTGTTGCTTTTTCAGAAGCATTGACTACTGACGAATGCGGGACACATATTACACAGACATGGACTGCATCAGATGCATGCTCCAATACTGCGGTGGTTAATCGCATCATCCACCAATTGGATTTAGATGCACCGACGGTTGTTTTTGCTCCTACGGATTTAACGATTCAATGCGATGAAGTTTTTGAAACCATCGATCCGGTGTTTGCGGATGATTGTTCAGAAGCGCTGGATATTGACTTCTCAGAAGAAACGATTGGTGATAATTGCTATTCACAAACCGAACAGACATGGATTGCCACAGACGCATGCGGTAATATGTCCACCGTGTTGCGCACTGTTACCCGCACAGATGCTGACAGCCCGGTAATTGTCAACTGCGAACCGGTATTGACTCTTTACATACCTGCAGGTTCCAACAGTATCGGAATGCCCGATCTTCTGGTTGACTTGGATGCGATTGATAATTGCAGTTCTACAATTTCAATTGAGCAATCCATAACCACAAATGATGCTTTGGCTGTTGGTACTTATTTTGTGTATTTAACTGCAACGGATGAATGCGACAATGAGACTATTTGTGAAGTGGTGGTAACCGTGGATCAGGAATCAGGAATTCTAGACCTCAACCAATCATCAATGCAATTGTATCCGAATCCTGTTCACGATTTTCTAAACGTCTCATTGATTGATGATGGTCTATCCCGATATGAAATCCTTGATGCATCAGGCAAGATTGTGTTATCCGGGGAGCAGCATACGCGAAATTTTACAATTGACATCAGTTTGTATTCTGCAGGAATATACCAATTCCGGCTGATTGGAATGAAAGGAACGATCTGCAGCAAGTTGGTTATTACCGATTAGAATAATTTTTTTTTTTACCAAGGAGGAATGGAGAGCATAGAGTCGGTTGCGCAACACATTGTAAACTTCAGGATAAATTATTCGCCACGATCGCCTGTATGCTTCGCACTGAGCCTGATACTCACCGCGCCTACATGCTGCAATGATATGTGTCCAGTCCTCCAGTCGTAAGTGGTGTTTTGGTTTCCGTTTCGCTGATTCTATATGTATGACACGCTAAAGCAAAGAACGCTGCATGCTTTCCAAAATAAAATTCATTGCGCGATTTATTTGGAGAATAATACTACCCCTAAGATCATATCTGGACACATGTAAAAAAATTACCACTACCAGAATACAAGAGGTATGGGTGTGAAAACACTCGGGATTTTCAAAAGGTCAATTACCGATGACAGCAAATTTCTTATGAATTACATTGCCTGAAGCCATGCTAAATGAAATTACGTATTGGCCAACCGACAAGCTCGAGACATCCAAAGTAACTATTGTTTCCTTCATACTTCCATTGTCTACAATTCTGCCAAGTCCATCAGTGATTATATATTCAGATGCAACATAACGATTGGGTAGAATGATATTTAATACATCAACTGTTGGAGACGGAAAAACCTTCACAAGTTTCGCGAGATCATTTTCAGACAAAGAAGTGATGATTACTTCAAACATGACCAACTCTGAAGTACAATCTCCGATTAGCTCCTGAACCATCAGCGTTCCTGTTCCCTCGTTACTCCAAACAACTTCAGCTATTGTAGTTCCCTGTCCACCGGTGATTTCACCATTGACTACACTCCATACGATTTCACCATAACCCGGCGTATCGTAAGTGTACCCATACAATCCAGTATTGTTTGGCATTTGCTGACCAGAAATTTCAAAAGCTGGAATTTCATAGAAACAGGATGTATCCGCAAAAAGCGCAGCAGGCGAATAATTGCAAGCAAGCATATCTGTGCAACCATTAAATAATGAACAATTATCAATATAACCCGGAGACACATTATCCGGATCATAAGGCAACATAACGAGCACAGCCGATTCAGTGACATCATTGATGCAATCACCACTAATTTGAATTTCTAAGTGGTCCTGTCCTGCTGGATAAAAACTAGCATCCAATCCCGAATTAGCAATAAGCACATCGTTCAAATACCAATCGTAATCCAAGTTGCTCGCATCTTGCCCCAAATACACCATTTCAGCTTCGATTGTAGTGTATTGGCCACAGTGGTACTCAATAGTATCTTGAAGAGTTAACTCAATTTGGTAATTAACCACATCAATATCAAATATTACAGAAGCAGTGCTTGCACAATAATCTGACACTTGAATGGTATGCACGCCGATCGATTCCTCATTCACCCAATAAATTTCCAAATAACCTGAATCATAACTACTGGTTGGAGTTTCAACTATATAAGAATACGGTGTAGCTCCGCCGGTGACGACGACATCCAACAAGGCAGTTCCTTCGCACACAATTGGCAACGAATTCTGCGAATCAATGACTTCAATAGTTAAATTATTTGTTTCAAAAACATACACTTCATACATAGCATTGGTCGATGATCCGGTGCATAGATCGAGAACCACCAACTCAAAAAGTGTGTCCGCCGAAGTTTGGTAGAACAATGTATCCGAATCGATGTCATTGTCCCATGTAAAATCAAAATTACCAGAGCCACCAGATAACACAGGAGCAATGAATTGATTTGTTCCAGGACAAACAATCGGTGACGTTGAAACAATCTCCAAATCCTCAGGTACATCTTCAATTTGAATTTCTGCGGAAAAAGAAAAGTTGTTTTCGCCGCATGCAATCGGATAAGACAACGTCAAGATGAGCGATTCAACAGACTCAGCAAGCACATCAGAAAAAACCTCTATAGGCAAAACAAAATACAGTTCACCTGGATCCATACTGATTTGATCGGGAAGCAGCGTAAAATCAATGCCATTCACAGCAGTTCCTGAATATGACACCGTAAAATCAAACGGATCATTGAGATTGGATTCCGACGGTCTTTCGAAGATGATATTTCCCTGCCCACAACTTTCGTAGAAGACAAAATCACTAGTCACTCCATTGTCAAATTGTGTTGAGATGTTCACCATTTGATCCGCAGTATTAATATTCTTTCGGATAAACAGACCAGAATCATTGGAGTAATCGTTGGCATTTGCAATGCCGAATTTCAAATGATAGGTTTGACCGCATACGAGCGGAAAATTAATATCCAAAGGAATAGTCCAACCATCATATTGAATATAATATGGATTAACGTAATGAGGATCGGACCAATGCTCAGACATGTAAACATCACTTTGATATTGGTTGTATAATGCGCAGTTTTCGCAAGGACCAGCATTACCTGCTCCATTGTTTATGGTGTTAACCGATATGGGCAGATTGACAACTGGCACTTGAGCCAAATTCACCGCGTTATTGGAATAAACGCCATTGATTCCTTGACCACTGAGAAATATTCCGCAGAAATCGCCATAGCTAGAATTAACATATGAATCATATTCCTCGGAAGCCCATACTAATTGCAATTGAAGGCTTTCGCTAACGGCAACAAAATCAAACTCAAGGATCGTGATGTTATAGATTTCAGGTAGGCTTAATTCATCCATAAGCGCAAACATATCTGCATCGAACAACCCATTATAATTATCAGGACTGGTGGAGTAGCCAATGTTGTTCGGGCCGGGAGCAAGAGCGCCATCACCATTTCCGAGGATTAAGCCACTCTCAATACCAACTGCACAATTTGAGCAATCAAATTTTCCAATATTGACAACCGGCACTTCACCAGAGAGCGAGTTCACGGTGAGATTGCTCATGCTTACTTCAGGACCCAAGAGTATATCTTGTATATAGTCAGCAGCCGGCAAATAATTCTCAACCATCAATTGAGCATGCGCTAGGCGCATATAAAGCATGCAGCAAAAAAACAATACTAAATTCTTCAACATGAATCAAAAATATGACAAAGATTTTAAGTTCGAAAAACCACTTCTGAGAGAAGTGGAGGAACGATATGGAGCAGTGGTTCAATAATAAAAGTGATCCTCGATCATGAACCCGAATGGATTCTTTACTTCGTTGAAATTCTATTTGACTTAGTATAAGCTCAAGTCAGAAGTTGAGGATCATTCTTTTCAATTATTCCAAATATCGAACACAAAAAAACCCCGGATCAAACAATCCGGGGCAATTCATAAATCAACCGCTCTATATCATCATAGCAGAAGTTTTCTGCTACTCAATAAATTCTAGCCACTGCACATCTCACATGCATCCGGATTGTCGAGTGAACAAGAAAGCGCCGCTTGTTGTTTCGCTATTTCCTCCGCACTCATGGACGTTTGGTCTGCGTTTACCGTTTGCATTTCGAATTCTGGTGTTACCACTGCAACTGGTTCAACCGCATAAGCTGCTGCTGTTCCAACTGCAATCGCAGATTCTGCATTCGATGGGATGCTTTCTGTTTTGTATTTTTTATCTACTGTAAACTTGATCGCATCTGTTGCTGCCTTTGTTCTCAGGTAATACATACCTGTCTTCAATCCTTTTTCCCATGCGAAGAAGTGCATCGAAGAAAGTTTACCGAAGTTGGCATTTTCCACAAACAAATTGAGCGACTGACTCTGGCAAATAAATGCGCCACGATCCGCAGACATTTCAATGATTGTTTTCTGAGAAAGTTCCCACGCCGTTTTATACAACGCTTTCAAGTTGTCAGGAATCTCATTGATGTTCTGCACAGAACCATTAGCAGAGATGAGTTTGTTTTTCAAATCATCATTCCAGATGCCAAGGCTCACGAGGTCTTTCAATAAATGTTTATTGACGATGATATACTCACCGGCCAATACACGACGTGTGTAGATATTGCTTGTATAAGGCTCGAAACATTCGTTGTTGCCCAGAATCTGCGCAGTACTTGCTGTTGGCATCGGAGCCAGCAACAATGAATTGCGCATTCCGTACTTCTTGATTTCCTCCTTCAATACATCCCACTCCCAGCGATTGGTAGGAGTTACATTCCACATATCGTATTGAAGAATGCCTTTGCTTGCTGGTGAACCTTCAAACGTTTCATACGAACCTTCCACTTTCGCGAGATCTTTTGAAGCCGTTGCAGCCGCGTAATAAATCGTCTCGAAAATTTCTTTGTTCAACTGTTTCGCTTCCGGGCCATCGAATGGGAACCGCATCAGGATAAATGCATCCGCCAATCCTTGCACACCGATACCAATCGGACGGTGACGCATATTGCTTTTTTTCGTTTCCGGAACCGGATAATAATTCGCGTCGATAATTTTATTGAGGTTGATGGCAAGCTGATAAGCTACATCAAACAATTTGTTGTGATCGAACGCAGAATCCTTCACAAATTTCGGAAGAGCTACAGAACCGAGGTTGCAAACTGCAATCTCATCGGGTGCGGTGTACTCCATGATCTCCGTGCAGAGATTGGAACTTTTGATCGTGCCCAAATTCTGTTGATTGCTCTTACCATTCGCAGCATCTTTATACAACATATAAGGAGTGCCAGTCTCGATTTGTGATTCGAGAATCTTGAACCACAAGTCTTGCGCTTTGATAGTCTCGCGGCCTTTGCCTTCTGTTTCGTATTTTGTGTAAAGTGCTTCGAAATCAGGTCCCCAGCAATCTGCCAGTCCTGGACATTCGTTTGGACACATCAAGGTCCACTGTCCGTCTTCCTTCACACGCTTCATAAACAAATCCGGAATCCAGAGAGCGTAGAACAAATCACGTGCACGCGATTCTTCCTTTCCGTGATTTTTTTTCAGGTCCAGAAAATCAAATACATCAGCATGCCATGGCTCGAGATAAATCGCAAAAGAACCTTTGCGCTTTCCACCGCCCTGGTCCACATAACGCGCAGTGTCGTTAAACACTTTCAACATGGGAACTATGCCATTGCTCGTTCCATTGGTGCCTTTGATGTAAGAACCTTTCGCACGCACATTGTGAATGCTGAGACCGATACCACCGGCACTTTGAGAAATCAAAGCTGTTTGTTTCAATGTATTGTAAATACCATCGATGGAATCATCCTGCATTTGCAACAGGAAACATGAACTCATCTGAGGTTTTGGAGTACCTGCGTTGAACAAGGTTGGAGTAGCGTGTGTGAACCAACCTTCGCTAAGCATATTGTAGGTCTTCACCACTTCTTCCATGTCGCCTTTGTGAATGCCGACAGCAACACGCATAAATAATTGTTGTGGGCGCTCGGCCACTTTGCCGTGCAATTTCAACAAATAAGAACGCTCCAAAGTTTTGAAACCGAAGTAATCAAAATTGAAATCGCGATCGTAGATGATGGTGCTGTCAAGCAATGGTGCGTTGTCGAGAATGACTTTGTAGACATCATCGGCAAGCAAACCAGCGTTGGCGCCAGTCTTCGGATCAAGGTAGTAATACAGATCCGTCATCACCTGACTGAAAGACTTCTTGGTGTTCTTATGCAGATTGCTCACGGCGATGCGTGAAGCAAGCAATGCATAGTCAGGATGTGTTGTTGCATTCGATGCAGAAATTTCCGCAGCGAGGTTATCGAGCTCACTGGTGGTAACACCATCATACACACCTTCAATCACCTTCATGGCGATTCTCAGCGGATCCACAATAGGATTCAGACCGTAGCAAAGTTTGCTTACGCGCGCGGTGATTTTATCAAACTTGACACTTTCCTTGTGTCCGTCTCTTTTTAGTACATACATAATCGAATACTGATTAATTGTTTGGTTGCTCAGGAAAAAAAATCAGTTCAGCTCAATAGTTCCCGTTCTGCTTGAGTGCCTCCCGATATATCGGGAAGTGGTTAAGGCGTCCACTGAACTTCTTTCGATGTTCTGTGTTTGTTACCAAATCATATCTTCAAAATCAAGCGATCGAGAAAATCGAATTGGTTGCGCAAGGAAATTGTTTAGGTAACGTTTCTGCAAAAATCCGGGTGGATTGTTTTGAAGAAAATCAGGGTAATTATTCACACCTTATCGGTGTATTCAAGATATCAATAAAATGATATCGTTTTTGTTCATTAAAAATCTTCGTCCAACGAAAAAGTTTGTTTATCCTTATCCGCCATCACTCCTGCCTTCTGATATTCACCCACACGTTTCTCGAAGAAATTGGTTTTTCCTTGAAGAGAAATCATTTCCATAAAATCAAAAGGATTCGTTTTATTGTATATCGGATCATTTCCGAGTTCCATCAAAAGTCGGTCGGCAACAAACTCAATGTATTGTGCCATCATCTCGCTATTCATTCCGATCAGCTTCACAGGTAATGCGTCGATGATAAATTCTTTTTCAATTTCAACGGCATTGGTGATGATTTCCAAAATTCTTTCAGTGGAAAGTTTGTTCACGATATGTTTCGTGTACAAAAGACAAGCGAAATCACAATGCAAACCTTCGTCGCGGCTGATCAATTCGTTGGAGAAACTAAGCCCCGGCATCAGTCCACGTTTTTTCAACCAGAAAATACTGCAGAAGGAACCACTGAAGAAGATGCCTTCCACTGCAGCAAAAGCCACCAACCTTTCAGCGAAAGAATCGCTTTTGATCCAGCGCAAAGCCCAATCCGCCTTCTTCTTCACGCAATCGAGGTTATCGACTGCTTTGAACAGAAAGTTTTTGTCTTTTGTGTCTTTGATATAAGTATCAATCAACAATGAATAAGTTTCACTATGAATGTTTTCCATCATGATTTGAAAACCATAGAAAAACTTTGCTTCCGTATACTGTGTTTCACGAACAAAATTTTCGGCCAGGTTTTCATTAACGATACCATCACTGGCCGCAAAAAATGCGAGCACGTGTTTAATGAAGTGACGTTCGTCGTTGTTGAGTTTGTTGTTCCAGTCGACGAGATCAGCTTCGAGATCGATCTCTTCGGCAGTCCAAAAATTCGCCTGGCTTTTTTTATAAAAATGCCAGATGTCGTGGTGTTCAATTGGAAATAAAACAAATCTGTCAGGATTTTCCTTCAGGATAGGTTCAATCTGCACATTGGCGGCAGATTTTTCGGAGGCTGCATTTTCAACGGAAGCAAGTAAATTGTCCATAATTCTTTTCTCAAACAGTAAAAAACATTCTTTAATGAGGTGGTCGGGGTCGCAACTGGCAAAAACTAGAGCAGTTCACCCTCTTCTTTTTTGCCTTATCTCAGGTACTCAATCTTTTAATCCTTTTCTTCCCTTCCTGAATGACGTTGTCAAATGTTCGTCAAAAACGGTGGGAAGCCAAGTGCAAACAATTGACAACTGCTTTTAGTTTTTAACATGACAGGGACCTGACATCACGGATGCCAATTTCGATATACCTTTTTGATCTTACACTACCCCGTACAAGGTATATTTTTGGTCAAATTGGCTGAATTCTGTGGCATGATTTCCGATACGCGGCTGGATGAACCTTGAACTGTTCACTGAATCCCATTTTATTTGGTAATGGGTAATTGGTATGTGGTATTGGGTCGTTGGCAGAGGGTAATAATTTGCACGAAATGGGTCTTTTAAATGGAGTTGCTGAATTCATCTCAACCGAAATACCAAGGTCTTGCGCCTGAATACCCAATACCAAAGACCTAATACCCAATACCCTTTGCCAGCTTGTCAGTCCATTTCCCGGTGGCACCATTTTTAGCTTCCGCCCAGGCGCTTTCAAATACTACATTTGCAGGCCCGGAAAAAGCGTGCGCTTTTGCCCCGGAAAGCTTATTACACAAGAAGTACGAAAAATATTATGATAGGAACAATCAATAAAATCCTCAAACGATTTGTCGGTGATAAATCTCAAACGGACCTCAAAGAAGTTACACCGATAGTAGAAAAAATAAATCAGGTTGGAGCCACACTCACTTCTATTTCCAATGATGAATTGCGCGGAAAAGCAGACGCGTTGAAGCAGAAGATCAGGGATCGTGTTAAAGGAATGGAAGAAGAAATTGCCCACCTGAAAATTCAGGCAGAGGCATTACCTGGTACTGAACTCGAGCAAAAAGAAACCATCTTCAATCAGGTAGATAAACTCAGTAAAGAGATAGATCAGGAGATTGAAAAAGTATTGGAAGAAATCCTTCCTGAAGCATTTGCTATTATCAAAGAAACAGCAAGACGTCTGAAGGAAAACACTGAATTGCGTTTGACAGCGACCGAAACAGACAAACAGCTTTCTCTGAATTCAGCGAAAGATTATATCAAGATAGAAGGCAATACTACAATCTGGAAAAATTCGTGGAATGCCGCCGGAAACCCGATCACCTGGGACATGGTGCACTATGACGTGCAGTTGATCGGCGGTATTGCATTGCATCGCGGAAAAGTGGCGGAGATGGCTACCGGTGAAGGAAAAACACTTGTCGCTACATTACCGGTATTCCTCAATGCGCTTGCGGGTCGTGGAGTGCATCTGGTAACGGTAAATGACTACCTCGCAAAAAGGGACTCCGAATGGATGGGGCCACTTTATGAATTCCATGGTTTAACGGTAGATTGTATTGATCGCCACCAGCCGAATAGTGCTGCCCGAAAAAATGCTTACAACGCCGATATCACATTCGGAACGAATAACGAATTTGGTTTTGATTACCTGCGTGATAATATGGCGGTAGAAGCATCGAATCTGGTGCAGCGCAAACACCATTATGCAATCGTCGATGAGGTAGATAGTGTTTTGATTGATGAAGCACGAACACCTCTTATTATATCCGGTCCGACACCAAAAGGAGATGATCAGGAATTTGATGCTCTGAAACCACGCGTACAATTATTGATCAGTGCACAGAAGGCAGCCACTACCGAATTTTTGACGCTGGCAAAAAAACGTCTTACACCTTCATCAGGCAGTTCTACCAAAGAAGAATTACAAGAAGGTGCACTCGCACTTTTCCGCGCATACAGAGGTCTTCCAAAAAATTCTGCGTTGATCAAATTCCTCAGTGAAGAAGGAATGAAAGCGCAGCTATTGAAAACAGAAGGTTCGTATTTGCAAGACAATCAGCGAGACATGCCAAAGGCTGACGCTGAGTTGTTTTTCGTGATAGATGAAAAACATAATCAAGTTGAATTGACTGAAAAAGGAATTCAACTGATGTCAAAAAACATGGAGGATGAAAAATTCTTCGTGATGCCGGATCTCGGAAGTGAACTCGCTGAAATCGAAAACAGCGGCGTTTCTGCAGATGAAAAATTGCGACTGAAGGATGAACTGATGCGCGATTACAGCATCAAGAGCGAGCGTATTCACACGATCAATCAATTGCTGAAAGCGTATTCCATTTTTGAAAAAGATGTAGACTATGTGGTGATCGATAACAAGGTGAAAATTGTGGATGAGCAGACCGGCCGAATCATGGAAGGTCGTCGTTATTCTGATGGTTTGCATCAGGCGATAGAAGCGAAAGAAAATGTACGTGTCGAAGCAGCTACACAAACGTATGCGACCATCACCTTACAGAATTATTTCAGGATGTACCACAAACTCGCCGGTATGACCGGAACTGCAGAAACAGAAGCAGGAGAGTTGTGGAGTATTTATAAACTGGACGTGATGGTGATTCCAACCAACCGCAATATTTCGCGGAAGGATATGGAAGATAAAATTTACAAAACCAAACGCGAGAAATACAACGCAGTCATCGATGAAATCGCTGAGCTGCGTGCAGCCGGTCGTCCGGTTCTGGTTGGAACAACCACTGTTGAGGTATCAGAATTGTTGTCCAAAATGTTGCGCCTTCGTGGCATTGAACACCAGGTATTGAATGCAAAACTTCACCAGCGCGAAGCAGAAATTGTAGCCTCAGCCGGCCGTTCCGGAACAGTGACCATTGCAACCAACATGGCTGGTCGTGGAACGGATATTAAGTTAGGCGAAGGTGTAAAAGATGCGGGTGGTCTTGCAATCATCGGCACAGAGCGCCATGATTCCCGTCGTGTGGATAGACAGCTTCGTGGTCGTGCGGGACGTCAGGGTGATCCGGGATCATCACAGTTTTATGTTTCTCTGGAAGATGATCTGATGCGTTTGTTTGGAAGTGATCGTATTGCAAAAATGATGGACAGACTTGGCCTGAAAGAAGGTGAAGTTATTCAACACAGCATGATCACTTCGAGTATCGAACGTGCACAGAAAAAAGTAGAAGAAAATAATTTCGGAATCCGCAAAAGATTGCTGGAATACGATGATGTAATGAACTCGCAACGCGAGGTTATTTATAAGAGAAGAAAACACGCGCTGTTTGGCGAACGATTGAAACTAGACATCGACAACATGTTCTATGATCTTTCGGGAACGGTTGTAGATGCGCAGCATTCAGCAAAATACTACGAAGGTTATAAATTGGATTTGCTACGTTTATTTGGAATTGAAGCGCCAGTGACTGCTGAAGAATTTGTTTCGATGAAGGCCGATGATCTCGTTCAGAAAACTTACGTTGCAGTAGAAGCCAAATACAAACAGCGTATTCAACACATTATGCAGGAATCATTTCCTGTTATCAAAAATGTGTACGAAAACAATTCGCAGGGCTTCACCAATATAGCAGTTCCTTTCAGTGATGGCCGCAAGACAGTGCAAGTTGCAGTGAATCTGGATAAAGCATATCAATCACAAGGAAGCGAAATCTTAGATGCGTTGGAAAAAGGAATCACACTTGCGATGATCGATCAGAGCTGGAAAGAACATTTGCGCGATATGGATGATTTGCGCACGAATGTTCAATTTGCATCACACGAACAAAAAGATCCTTTGCTGATTTATAAATTGGAGAGCTACAACCTCTTCAAAAACCTGATCTCAAAAGTGAATAGCGAACTCAGCGGATTCCTGATACACGCAAAATTGCCACAGGGACAGGCACCAATCAGACAAGCACAAGCACCACGTGCAGTTGAAAATTCCAAGATCAATATCAACAAACCAGAAAGTCTGAACTTACAACAGCGCACTGTAGCTGCACAAGGCTCACAAGACCATGGACAACGTGCGATGGCAATGCCTCCGCAAGGCCCGCCAGTCAAAGCAGAACCGGTAAGGGCTGAAGTCAAGGTTGGTCGCAATGATCCTTGTCCATGTGGCAGCGGTAAGAAGTACAAATCCTGTCACGGAGCGGCGGAATAATAGCCTTCGACAACACAGGTCGAACTGGTTTCGATTGCTGACTCGAGTGCAGCCCGATGGGCATTACTCTTTGCTGACCATTCGGTGAAATGCCTCATTTCCATTTAACTCCTCCGGATAAGTTTTAACACTTAAAAATACCATTTCAGGGCACTAATTTTACAATTCGTCTAAATATACCGTATCTTAGCGGCGTTCAACGGATTACCTAAACCGCGCTGCCATGTCAAAACCGTTACGCACTACAGTAACAATTCTGCTACTCTCTATGATATTTCACTTGGGCTCTCTTGCTCAAGCCGAGATTCAATATACAGTCGTTGACAACGAATATTATTACCAGATTCAACTTCAGAATGTAACTGACGCAGATGATGCGAAAGTTCCGATGGCCCTGTTGCATGAGCTCTTCGGCAGCATGCCAACGTTTGATCAGGAGTCGACTGTCCTTTCCATTTTAACCAGAAAAAATGTAAGCAAACCTCTCATCAGAGAACGATTAGAAGAACACGATTATGTCTTCATTTTACTTCAGAAGGAAGAAAGGAATAATTCAGATCAGGAAGACAGAGAATGAAGCAACTATTTTCCATCTTGATTCTGCTTTCTGTTTGTTCGTCAATTTACGCGCAACCAGCAAATGATCTGTGTTCCGGAGCAGCAACGGTCATTCCGGATGGCACGTGCTATGCCGGAACCAACGTATCTGCAAGTGATAACCTCACCGGCGAGCCTGGATGCGCAACACAAGGTGGCCCGAATGGCCATCGTGAAATCTGGTTCAGTTTCACTGCCACCACCACCACGGTGGATTTTGACATTACGAGCCCGACCGGCTCGACGATTGAACTATTGCTAATTTCAGGAACCTGCGCATCCCTTACCTTGGAAAATTCCACCTGTATGACCTCACCACTGGCAACCACCTTTGCCGGGCTGACAATTGGTCAAACTTATTATTACACGATCTCCTTACCAGGAAATACTACTACCACATTTACAACATGTGTGACGAGTGTTGCTTCACCACCGGAATCAGGTCAAAACTGCACAACGGCAGTTCCTATTTGCAGCAATTCCTCTTTTGGTGGCAACAGCGATGGCTTCGGAAATCAAGAACTTAACAATGCGAATCATGGGTGTCTGGCTTCCAATGAAAGACAATCCTCGTGGTATTACTTTCAGGTTCAAACCAGTGGTACCCTGGATATGACAATTGATCCTTCTACGAATACCGATTATGATTTTGCGCTTTGGGGTCCAATGGCAGCATATGCATGTCCCGTTACCGGTCCGCCCTTGCGATGCTCATATGCCAGCGGAGCACTGACCGCACTAATGACCGGATCCTATAACACCGGATTTGGACCGACAGGAACTGAAGCCTCCGATGGAACAGGAGGAACATTGGATGGTTGGGCATCGACGGTCAATGTTTTAGCCGGAGAATTTTACATTTTAGTCATTGACAATTTTTCCATCAACAACACGCCATTTACACTTTCGTGGGGAGGAAGCTCGGTATTATCATGTGCATTGCTCCCAATAGAACTATCCGAATTTTCCGGAAAAAAATTTGATGGACACAATGTGATTTCATGGACGACTTCGAGCGAATCAGAAAATGAAAAATTCGTACTTCAGAGATCGAGCGACGCGAGAATCTTTGAAGACATTTACACTGTTTCTGGAGCAGGTACAGACGCATCAGTCAACAACTATTACTTCAGGGATTACAAATTCGTTTCGAATCAGGTCAATTATTATCGCCTAAAACAAGTTGATCGCAACGGAGAATTCACTAATTCACAGATTATTTCCATCAATAACCACGACGATAAAACGATTCGGTCAATCGTGGTTTATGATGTGGTAGGTCAGCAGCATGATCCTGCATTTTTAGAAAAAGGCATTTTCATTTTCCTCACTGAATATGAGGATGGAAGTTTTTACTCTGAAAAAAAATGGATTCATTAAAATCCCTGACCGCTCCAATATTCAAACCTATAGTGCAACAAATTCAAAATCATTCTCTGAGGAGAATTGTCTTTTGAGTTTTTACTGAATAATATTTCGCTTAAATAAACGTCTCGCTTCGCTCGTTTAAAACATCATCTCTAGCCGAGCTACGCCGAGTAGCCGAGATTCGGAGAGTTTTTAGACACCGTCATTTCTTTGTGTGAAATTCATTTGTGAATCCCAATGGTTTCAAGCAAATGCAATCAAAAAACATGGATCCGATAAAAGCACTATCTAGAATTCTGAAGCACCTGTTCTGTTCAGCCGATCAATGAAAGCTCTTCACCCGCCTTCTCCCATTGTTCCATCACATCATCGAGTTTGCTTTTCAACGATGCGTATTTGTCGATCTTTTCCTTGGCTTCTTCTTGTTTTGAATAATCGAGTGAAGCAATGACTTCATCCATGGACTTTATTTCCGCTTCAAGTGTTTCGATTTCCTTCTCACACTTTTGGATAGTCGTTTGCAATTTTTTCTTGTTCTTCTCCTTTTCACGCGCATCTTCCTTTGATTCAATCAAAACTGTTTTTGACTCAACAGCCGCTGCTTTTGGAACCTGAGTCACTACTTTATTCTTTTCAAAAAGAGCAATAGACTCAGCTTTCTTTTCACGCAGGAATTCCAGCACATCACCCGGCCAAACGCGCAAACGATCGGGTTGGATTTCATAAACAATCGAAGTGAGTCCGTGTAGAAAATCCCTGTCGTGACTTACCACCAGCAATGTTCCGTCGAATCGCTGCAATGCCTGTTTTAACACATCTTTCGAAGCGAGGTCCAGGTGATTGGTAGGTTCATCCATCACCAGAAAATTGTATGGTTGCAGAAGAAGTTTACACAATGCAAGACGTGCCTTTTCACCACCACTCAACACCTTTACTTTTTTATCGACGTTATCGCCACTGAAAAGAAACGCACCCAACAAGGAGCGAACACTTTTCCTGATTTCTCCAACAGCTTCATCGTCGATGGTTTCAAAAACTGTTTTGTTGCCATCTAGTTCATCGGCCTGATTCTGGGCGTAGTATCCAACCTTGACGCTATATCCTGGTGTGAATTCACCTTCGTGTGCTTCACTCCGCATAATCATTCTTACCAGCGTACTTTTTCCTGCACCATTTTTTCCAACGAGAGCAATCTTTTCGCCACGCGCAATGAGCACGTCTACTCCACTGAATAGTCTCAAGTGGCCGTATGCTTTGCCCAATGCCTTTCCTTCCAGAATAATTTTGCCGGCATGTGGTGCTGGAGGAAAACTGATCTTCACTTTGGTGCCATCGATGTCGTCGACTTCAATACGATCCAGTTTTTCCAGCTTTCGGATCAGGGTTTGTGCAAACGCTGCCTTGTCTTTTTTAGCACGGAACTTATCGATCAGTTTTTGAGTATCCTCCACATACTTCTGCTGGTTTTTCGCTGCCTGTTCCTGACGTTCAATTTCCTCTTCACGCTGAACGATGTATTTCGAATAAGAGAATTTGTAGTCATACACCTTCGCCTTCGAAATCTCAATCGTTCTGGTTGTGACATTATCGAGGAAAGTCCTGTCGTGAGAAATCAAGACAATCGCACCGGGATATTCTTTTAGAAAATCTTCAAGCCATTCGATGCTCTCGATGTCCAGATGATTGGTAGGCTCATCGAGCAGAAGCAAATCCGGATTTTGAAGGAGGATTTTTCCAAGCTCAACGCGCATTTTCCAACCACCGCTGAATTCCTCCATCTGGCGATTCATGTCAGAAGACTGAAAGCCCAGACCTTTCAAAACTTTTTCGATCTTTTCTTCGAGATTTCCACTTCCAAGCAATTCCAGGCGATGCGCAGCATCTTCCAGTTGTTCCAGTTTTTTCGAATAATCGTCGCTGGTATAGTCGTGGTGATCACTAATTGCAACGGTCAGCTCCTCCAATCTTTCTCTCAGATGCTGTACTTCTTTAAAAGCAGTAGAAGCTTCTTCATACACCGTGCTGTGATCGTTGTGCTTCATTTCCTGTGGGAGATAGCCCACAGTGGTGCCTCTTGCAAGGGCTATGCTTCCTTCTGTCGGGGTTTGAATCCCCGCAAGCGTCTTCAACAAAGTAGACTTACCTGCGCCATTTTTACCCACAAGACCAATACGATCACGAGGTCCAATGAAGAAACCAATCCTGGTGAATAATTCACGAGAACCAAAATGAATACTGAGATTTCCTACTGTTACCATGCTTAAAAATGCGGGTGCAAAAGTAGTTCGTAGATCAGGGAATTCATGCATCTTTTCTGATGAGGACGCAAAGGCTGATTCGGCGGTAGAGTTTCAGAAGTCAGAGGACAGAAGTCAGAAGACAGAAGTCAGAAGACAGAAGACTGAGGTCAGAAAACAGAGGTAAGAGGTAAGAGTTCAGAACCCCACAAAAAAAACGCCCTCCAAAAGGAAGGCGTCTTTTAATATTATGAAATTCTTTTTAGAAATGCCACACATCATGTTCCATGATGAAGAGTTCGTTTTTGATCCGTTCGCTTTCCATCAACGCATCCAAACCCTTCCAGGTTGGGTCAATGGAACGATTGTATACGTTGTCTTCTTTCACGACATAGCCTTGAAACATACGCATCTGGAATAACTGATCGAAAGTCATCTGCTGCGAGTTGTTGTGGGTATTGAATACGTCATAGTTGTTGAAGATGTAACGACACTCCGGATAGTATAGCCAGAACAACTCCTTTTTACCTTTCACCTCACCGGTTTCAGAATAACGAAGTGTAATTGGTGCAATACCTATAATGCGCACATATCGCTCTGAACGTTGCTTATCAAAGATCCAATCCTCTTTCAGCTTATAGGCAACCACGTCTTTCGAAGTCACTTCTTCCACCGAACGAACCTCTTCCTTTTCACCCGTATCCAAGTTATCGCGATAACGAAGAACAACTGGTTTCAACATAGAGTCCAGTTCCGTTTGACCAAGTGCGTAACGAAATTCATCATCATCCTGAGTTGGACCGAGACCATAGGCCGTGATAGAACCTTGTTCCAGCAAACCAATTCGCATCACGTCAAAAAGACTCTTGCGGTTTTCCAATTCATCAATTGGAAAATACAATGGATGATTGATTTTCTGTTTGAGGTCAATTACTTGCCAGATACGCCGTGCCCACATTACATCCGCTTCACGCAGATATGGGTACGCGATCACTTTCCTGGTAGGATTGTGTTCACGAACGTAAGCACCATCCAGCACAGTCTGGGTTTGTGAGAAGCCGGTGAAGGCTGTCATCACACAACAGAGGAATAGCAGAAAACGACTTTTACGATTCATGATATTGTGTTTTTACATCAGTTTCAATGTGATCGGAGCGAGCTTTCTTTCAGTACCATCAGGCATTTTACACATAATCTGCTCAATGAACACTTTCTCACCCTTTTTCATCTTTTTAATGGCACCACTTGCATCATCTGAAATCTTATTGCTGGTGCAGGCGTACTCTTTATACTGACCATTGCTCACCATAGATACAATAAATTTCGTTACAGAAGCAGTCACCGGAAAGTCAAAACCTTCCATTTCCGCTCTCACACCGGCTGCCACTGCAGCATCTCCTTGCGGAATGGTGCTATCGTATGGCTTCTTACCACCGAACGAAGGAATTGGGTCAGGTATTCTCTTGATACGGAATTTTTTCGCAGGCATTGCGATATCCTTTCCATTTACCGTTGCCGTGACACGAATCAAAGCTTCTTTAGCTTCGCTTGGCTTAACGTTGAATGTGCCGTCGCCAGCCGGACCGGAAATACTTCCACCATCCATAGAAACTTTGAGCGCACGACTATCGACACCAGGAACTGAAATTTCTACCGGATTATCAAGACCACGGTAAAAAACGTTCATGTTCACGGGAGAAACAACCAATGCAGGTGTTCCAACTGTGATTGGCGGGAGATAGTAGTTAAGGAATTCCTCTTTACCATCTTTCAGAAAACTGATTTGTCCTTTGAATTGGTGTTGTCCAAGCGGCAAACCACCGGTGTTCACTTTAAACAACGCTTTACCATTTGATTCAGAAAGGATTCCTTCGCCACTGGCACCGGGACCTATTTCTGTTTCACTTGGCATAGGTCCAGTGTATTCTCCTCCGGGATAAATTTTCGTCGTACTATTCTTGTTGTAAGCAGCAAGATAGATTTCAGCCACAAATTCATCACCCTGAAGAACGTAAGAAGTCAATGGAACTGCAGCAACAGCGACATCCGTAAATTTAATATCTGTTGCGTTGATACTTCCCTGCAACCATGAAAGTATCTGCGCCTGCGTGTTCATGACGCTAGTTTGCAACATACTCATAGTGGCAATACAAGCGGCCAGTGGCGTATCATGGAATCGGTTAACCTCCCAAGGTTCAATTTTGTCATCAAGATCTTTCTCTTCACCAAAGTGAAAAGCGCTATCGATGCTGGCAACGATATCCATCGGAAGGGCAACCTCTTTTTGGCCAATATTTGTTACCTTGATATTGCGCATGAACTGAGCATACTCTTCCAATTTCTTTTTTAGTGTATTTCCGCTCCACTCATCCTGTTTAGGTTCGTGTGGTTTAGAACCGATCAAAAATCCGGTAGCGTTCGTATTCTCATCGGGCTTGGTGACCTTTTCCTTACCTGTAGGAGACAACATGTCCAAAGCCTTGTTATTCTCCATGAATTCTTCAAAACCGTCTCCGGTTTTGTTGCCCTTCATGGAAGCAGCCATGGTACGTGCCTTGAGCTCCTCCAAATACTTTTCAATCTCCTGAGTTTTTGACATCACCTCCGTACCTTTCTGTTGAAAAGGCACAGCCTTCTCGGCATCTTCAGGTTTTGGAGAATTCAACGCAGCCAGTGAGGCAGCTGCCTTACTGTTCAGAATTTCAGATGTTTTGATCTGAGTTCTGTTGATCTGCAAAAACGCATTCAATACGTCTTTGGAGATATTCATTGCAAGAAGAGCGGTGAGTACGAGGTACATCATACCGATCATCTTCTGTCTGGGGGTTTCTTTTCCGCCTGCCATTTTCCTGTGGTTTTAAAAAATTAATGTTGGTTTGATACTCTACAGAGCAGCAGTAAACATTTGATTTATTGGCGGGCAGTGCCCATTGCATTCAGCATATTGCTATATACCGTATTCAATGTTTTGAGATTACGAGACAATTCGGCGATATTATCTTTGTATGCCTTAGTATCTTCCACAGAATCTGCGAGATTTTTAACCAGTTCGTTCATGTCGCCATAAAGTGATTTGGTTTTCTCCATTTCCTGAAGTTGAAGTTCATACATTCC
Organism: Flavobacteriales bacterium; assembly: GCA_031417525.1. GTDB lineage: Bacteria > Bacteroidota > Bacteroidia > Flavobacteriales_D > Sanyastnellaceae > JAIBBG01. The sequence goes on from JANOVT010000332.1 coordinate 34,583, forward strand.
ATTCAAAGAGTGCATGTTTTCGGACATTTTCTGCAAAGCAGTACCAACAGCAGCGCCATCTTTTGCGTGATCGGTCAGACCGGTCAATGTTTCAGAAGCCGCAGCGTATGTATCTGCGAGTGTCGTCACTTTAGCAGAAGCACCTTTCAACGATTCTGCATATTCTTTAGATGCAGTGCCAGGGCTGGTAATATCAGACAGGTCCTTCGCCTGAGAGCTGAAAGAACGCATACCATCACCAAGACTGGCGATAAGTTCAGGTTCAATCTTGGCTTCGGCCAGCATATTGTCCAGTTGTGCTGTAAGGCCGGAACTTCCGCCTCCGCCGGCGCCTAACTGAGATTTTTTCGACTTGTTTTGTTCTTTCAAAGACAGCTTAGCCTCATCCGGCAGACCAAGCTCAGGATAAACGAGAGACCAATCCGGCTCTTCATGCAGAGGCTCAAAAGCCGAGAAGAAGAAGATCAACGCTTCGGTTCCAAGTCCAGCGACAAGACACGCAGAGGCGCCAGGCCAGTGCTGAATCTTAAACAGTGCACCAATAATTACAACGGCTGCTCCAATACCGTAGAGCTTTGCCATAAACTTTTTCCAGGCCTTACTTCCAGGTTTCATAATTTTCTAAACGCTTGTTAGGGTTAATAAAAATTGAATTGATTGATTTGATTACTCGTTAAAGTCTTCAGCTGCAACATTCTTTCCGCGACCGAGATAGCTCATCACACAACGGAAACCGATGTATGATTTTGCAGTATCCTGATATTCGTAAGAGCGCGTGCCCGTCTGAATAAAATACCCGATGTCTTTCCAGGATCCACCGCGTATTACTTTACGTTTCATGCTTGGAGGATCATCCACTTGTGCGCGGTATTGATACTCCGGACTCATATCATGAGTGAATTCGTATACAGATTCGTCGTATGCTGTGTTTGTCCATTCTGCCACGTTACCTGACATACACCATAAACCGTAATCGTTCGCAGAATAAGATTCGATTGGCACAGTATAACAACCATTGTCTTCAACATAGTCACCTCTCATAGGCTTGAAGTTTGCCAGCGGACATCCCAGATTGTTACGGATGTAAGGACCTCCCCAAGGATATGGCGCCAATTCCAGTCCGCCACGTGAAGCATACTCCCATTCTGCCTCAGAAGGAAGGCGAAAGCGCTGCACGAAAGTGTTTCCATTAGCATGATAAGCTTCATTAAGTATCTGAGTTCTCCATGCACAGAAAGCCTGAGCCTGACCCCATGTCACTCCGACTACAGGATAATCGTCATAAGCCGGATGCCAGAAATAATTTTCTGTCAAGGGCTCATTGAAACCATAGGTGAAATCATGCACCCAACACAACGTGTCAGGGTAGACATTAATTTGTTCTTCGATAATGAATTGAGCTCTATCGCTATGGCCACGAATCGAATGAAGCTGGTTCAAAGAGTTGAGTTCACCGTATTCTTCATCCTTTCCGGCCTTCACAGATGCACTGTTGTAGTCAATCCACCAATATCGATATTTCAATTTGCGCGTATCAACCTCCAGGCGGTCATAGAATTTATCTTGGCCCTGCAGAAAGTATTCATTGAAGATGTTTTCAAAAACATCCTCATTTTCCATATCTATCGGCTCCTCCCAGTTTAGGACATAACCTTTATTGACAAATACTTCCCAGTCACGACCATCTTCACGATCTTCCAGCTTATAGCCTTCAACATCTGCATTTGCCAGGAAGTCGCGCATGAGCGAGTCACGCACGTAGTCAACGAACTGACGATATTCGTTGTTGGAAATTTCCGTTTGGTCAATGTAGAACGCTGGGATAGTAACAGTTTTCGATTTGTTGTTGAGTGCATATGGAACGTCTTCATCACTTGGGCCCATAGTATAGGACCCAAAATGGATGTAATTCATTCCATAGGGGTTCATCTGTTCCCATTCCACACGAGGATAGGAACCGACGAGTTCACCGTCTGGTACCATGGTACAACTGGCGAATGCAACAGAAACGATTAAATACAGAAACGACTTTTTCATGATTTCCTTCTTTTAGTAAACAATCTACACTTGGTCTTCGGTTAGGGTTGGTTATTACTAAAAATTTGTTTTCTCTTAATACACAAAGCAGGTTAGGAAATAAACATAAACGAAACTATAACTAAAGAGGTTACAAAATATTTTACAGGAACCTCGGATTACTGTGTCGGGCACGAATTGGAATTTCGCTAAATCCAATACAATAGGTCAAAAAGATCTCGTGTGATCCAGCCGAATAGTCTTTGATGTCAGAAGTTGTTACATCATAAGAATATCCGATTTTAAGACCATGCTCAGCTCTGCCAGTCAGGGTTTCAATTGGTGAGAACATTGTCTGGAAACCTACATAAGGCGAGATCGCATCTTGTGGACGGAAAGAAACACCAGCCCACAGCATTTTGTTCCATAAGACGTCCGCATTTAAATCAAACTGAGTTGCTGCAAAATCAGACTTCACCAATACGTTTGGTCGCAATGCAAAATCACTACCCATCGGAAATTGGTATCCACCCATGAAATAATAATGACGTGCCACTTTGATGTTCAACTGTTTCAAATCCGCAGAATTCAAGTGAGTAGATGATAGACCTACATAGTACTTATTCTTTTGGTAAAGTGTAAGTCCGAGCCCTATGTCACTAACGCTCTGAGAGGTTTCTGAAGAAGGAATCGTTGGATCACCGGCATCAATAAAAACCCAGTTTGAACCGAGTTTACTTTGTACCATGCCGATAGATAAACCAGCCGAAAAGAAATTTCCATTGCCAATAGAAGCATGATAAGCTCCAGCCACTCGGAAAATCGTATTGGTTTGTTGACCCAAAACTTCTGTGTAGAATGTAGCACCGCCGCCAATATTCTTCTGCGGACCGAATGCACCTTGATAATTTACAAGATATGTTTTTGGATCATGGTCAAGACCATCCCACTGATCTCTGTGGAATATAGAAAGACAATGAGTGCCTTCTGTTCCAACCACTGCAGGGTTGAAAGATTGACGATCAAATTGCCACTGCGTATACTGAGGATCCTGTTGCGCAATCGTGACTAGAGTAAGAGTAGCTAAAGCAAAAGATAGTAGAAACTTCTTCATACACTGATGGTGGTTGTTAAGCTGTTTTTGGTTTCGCTGACGATTTTGGAAAGTGGCTAAAGTAGATGTTTTTTCCACAGTACAAAAAAAATTTCGACAAGAGGCTTGGATGGGCAACAAAATCCCCATCCTATTCGACTGTTTTTCAAACCGCTAATGGCCTGTCAGACTAATTTTTGATATGTCTTCCACCAGCGGTCTGGCATCTCCTCATTGGTTGCCTGCTGGTATTCTTCGTATGTACACGGCACCAGATGGTGCCGCTCATACTTGTTTTCCTGTCCGGTTGGATAAGGAACATCCATCCACCAGCGGTCACTTTTATCACTTTTATAGAAAACCAACTCATGACCATCATTCAAAAGAGGAACGATGTATTTGAAATATTCCGAGTAATCACCGACAGGATAGTCTTTCTTGCGTTGAGCAAAACCTTCCACAAAACACCAGATCATTTGTGCTGCAAGATGCGCAGTCTGTCCATCCCGATCACATTCTGGATTATACTCATAGATACCAAATGAAGAAAGTTTGTCGCTCATACCGGCGTATCGACAGAGCTGCGCTGCCTGATCACCATAAAATCCGTTAGGTCCGGCATAAGCACAACCGGGAGCTTCACTTTGACGTATCGATGCGATGTCGATAGAAAGAATATCTGCATTGCGGATGATGGGTTCTGTGCGCTGAAGAAAAGGCTGCATATCACCTAATCGGTGTGCATCGAAATACATATTCGACATCAGTTGAAGCAACTCCGGTTCTACCAAATATCTCTGATGACCGATGTTGGAATAGTTAAAGAGATAATTTGGTTTGTGCAGAATGATTTTATTGAGATAACTTTTAGAAGTCAGCTCATTCTCGTCTCGTCCGAAATCCAGACGATAGTCGATGGTAACAACATTCACAGTTTGTTCCATGTGTTGATAGGCCAGGTAGTTGGCATAAGTAAGATCCTGCGATCCACCAATGATGACTGGAACAATATTTTTTTTCAAAAGCAACTGACACGTTTCGTTCAATGCATAGTATGTATCATTGATTTCATTGCCGGCGTCGATGTTTCCCAGATCGATGATTTCGACTTTATCGTCTGAGACAAAAAGTTGGTACAAGTATTTGCGGATGACATCAGGACCGTTTGATGTTGCACTATTCAGCAAAGCACTGCGACCTTCATTGACACCGATGATAGCAATTCTTTTTCCTTCGAGTTCTTCCAGATCGCCGGTGAAAAATTGAACGTGGTGAAATAGTTGAGATGAATGAATTTCTTCAGGCAACAAATTCCTAAAGTCGCTCGATTTGAAAAAAACTGAAATGTCCATGATGGCGAATTTCAGATTTGCCGATCATATTTTTAAAGAGATAGAAGAGAGTTGTTGAAAGGGGAATGTTGATTGCTGGCTGGGAGGCACTATCCCTTGCAAAGACGTTAAGGATTTGAGATCGAAAAAGTTGTCAGAAAGAGAATGAGAACGGGAATGAGGAATTTTGAAATCGAAGTTCTGAGCTACACTCTCCTCATTCTCGCTATCATTTTGATTTTGATTCAAGATCATACTGTTCTTGAGTGAGCATTCTGCCGTCTGGCATGGCGTAATACAATCGATGATTTATGCTGTAAATATTCGGAAGACCATATTTCCAATTTTCAAGTTGAGCTTCTCGGGCCGCCTTTTTCATAATGCGAAGCATTCTGGCCGCAAACTCATAGGACTGTATTAATTTACTCTCACGTTCACTCATGATCAACCAACTTTATAAATTCGTTATACAAATCTAAATCAAAAACCTGAATGCTGTCAATGATAGAATGCGCCACCTGGATCGGCTCATGTGAGGTATTATTGATTAGAGTCCAGTTGTCCGACATGTCTTTATAAAGCTTCCAGAAATTTAAATGACTTCGTTGAAATCTTCGAAGTACATCTTCTACCGGAACATTGTGCCCTCCTTTTACCACGCGCTGCTCAATTCGTTTCAAATGCTGTTGCGCATTTTCTAGATAGACAAAAAACAATCGGATCGAATATCCGTCATCAATAAATTTTCTTATTTCCTTGACAAGTGTCCTACCAGACAAGGTTGATTCCAGAATGAGGGAATTTCCGGCCTGCCGGTGTTGCTGCAATTCACAAATGAATATCCTTCCAGCTGTGATCTGGGCGATTTTATCATTTTTGTCAGAAAGCCCCTTTCGTATTTCATCCGAATTCAAAAAAGGATAATTGAACTCCGTGAGGAATGCACTGGCAAAAGTTGATTTGCCACTTCCATTTGGACCACCAACAATGATGAGTTCTTTCATTTCAAGTGAAAGACTTTATAACCTATTACTTCTTCCCTGCGCTCTTCTTTTTCGCGGGAGCTCTCTTCTTCGCCGGAGCTTTTTTAGCAGGAGCTTTTTTCGCTGAAGCCTTTTTGGCTGCAGCTTTTGCAAGCGCTGCTTTTTTCTTCGGTGAAGGATTGGCGTCTTGTTCTTCAATCGCAGCAAGTACATCCGAAATAGTGATTGTTTTCGGATCAGCGCCTTTGGGCAACTTGTAATTTTCTTTTTCCTTCTTGATGTAAGGACCAAAACGCCCCTGAATCACTTGAATATCCGGATGGCTGTCAAACTTCTGAAGCAGGGCTGCATTCACACCGGCAATTTTATCTTCAATCAATTTAGTCGCACGTTCAATTTCAATGGTGAATGGATCATCGCCTTCTTTCGGACGAAGACTCACGAACATGCTTCCCCATTTCACAAACGGACCGAATCTTCCGAGAGCGGCCGTTACAGACTGACCCTGATATTCACCGACCAGACGAGGAAGATCGAAAAGTTTCATCGCTTCTTCCAGTGTGATATTTCCGATGCTTTGTCCCGCGCGCAGTGAGGCGAATTTTTTCTCTTCATCTTCACTTCCGCCCAATTGAACCACCGGACCAAAACGCGCAATACGAGCGATCACTGGCTTACCTGACTTGGGATCAATACCCAATTCACGCTCTCCGGATTGACGCTGTGCATTTTCCAAAGTCTCCAATACATTCTGATGAAAAGGATGATAAAACTTTTTCATCATGTCCTGCCATTGCAGTTTGCCCTCGGCAATTTCATCGAATTCCTCTTCCACATTTGCTGTGAAAGCATAATCAAGAATGACCGGAAATTGATCTACCAAAAAATCATTCACCACAATTCCGATATCTGTTGGGAAGAGTTTGTTCTTCTCTGCTCCGGTAAATTCAGATTTCGTTTCAGCGGTGATATTCGGGGTGCGCAAAGTGATCACTTCGTATTTCCTTTCCACTCCATCCTTATCTTTTTTCTCGATGTACTCGCGATTCTGAATCGTCGAAATAGTTGGAGCATAAGTAGAAGGTCGGCCGATACCAAGTTCTTCCAATCGCTTTACCAAAGCAGCTTCCGAATAACGTGTCGGCTTTTGGGTAAAACTTTGTGTGGCAATCATTTCAGCCAGTTTCAATTTCTGACCAACGGTCAGAGGCGGCAACATGCCACTTCCACCCTCTTCGTTTTCTTCATCATCCGAACTTTCGATATAGACTTTCAAAAACCCATCGAATTTGATCACTTCACCTTTAGCGAGCAGCACATCACTCATTGTGCTGATGCCCACTGTGGCAGTTGTTTTTTCGAGTTCAGCATCCGCCATTTGGGAAGCGATGGTTCTTTTCCAGATCAACTCATACAGACGTTGTTCATCTCTTTCACCATCTACTTGTGAAACAGCAATATCTGTCGGGCGGATTGCTTCGTGAGCTTCCTGAGCGCCTTTGCTTTTATTTGTGAACTGGCGTGTTTTGCTGTAGTGTGCACCAAAACTATTTGTGATCGCTTGTTTCGCGGAGTCGAGTGCAAAATCAGAGAGATTCACACTGTCTGTTCTCATGTAAGTGATCTTTCCACTTTCGTACAATCGCTGCGCAACAACCATCGTTTTAGAAACGCTGAAACCCAATTTTCGTGATGCTTCCTGTTGAAGGGTTGAAGTTGTGAATGGCGCTGCCGGTGTTCGTTTGGCAGGCTTTGTTTCTATGTTGGTGATGCTAAATTCAGCACCATTTGCTTTGGACAAAAATTCATTTGCCTCGGCAGATTCTTTGAGTTTTCTGTTGAGGTCTGCTTTTAAAATGGCAGAACCCAGATCAAAATTTCCACGCACATTATAATAAGAGGAGGCGAGGAATTTTTCAATTTCGCGTTCACGTTCGACGATAATTCTCACTGCCACGCTTTGAACACGACCGGCAGAAAGACCACCTTTTACTTTTTTCCATAAAACCGGAGAAAGTTCAAAACCTACCAACCTGTCGAGTACACGACGCGCCTGCTGAGCGTTGACCAGATCGATATCGATGGTCCGTGGATGATCAATCGCAGCCTGGATGGCCTTTTTGGTAATCTCGTGAAAAACGATTCGTTTGGTGTCTTTGATGGAAAGACCGAGAGCTTCCGCAAGGTGCCATGAGATGGCTTCTCCCTCGCGGTCCTCATCCGTTGCGAGCCAAACGTGTTCCGCTTTTGCTGCCAGCTTTTTCAGTTCGTTGATGACGTCCTGTTTGTCGGCCGACACTTCATACACTGGAACAAAACCCTTTTCGATATTGATGGCGACATCACTTTTCGGCAGATCTCTCACGTGTCCATAACTGCTTTTCACGATAAAATCCTTCCCAAGGTATCCTTCGATGGTTTTTGCTTTTGCCGGTGACTCGACGATGACTAAATTCTTACTCATTCCTGGTTTTACGTATTTCGATTGTACCGCCTTTTCTAAATAAAAAAGCGATCAATCAGCTATTAATCTGAACGCCGAAAGTAATCTTTTGGTTCTATTGGCGCTTCCTGATTTAAAAGCGGCAAATGTATGGGGTGAAAAAATTAATCTTCCAAATACCAGTTTTAGCAAGTATCACAATGACCGAAAATGAGAATCCAGATCACAAACTAAATCTGCAATTTGTTGTCGGATGGTGTAATTTAGTGTCTTCAAAAGCTTGAGATATGTTTTGCTTAATAATTCCTCTGACATTAAAAATAAGCTCGCATAAATATGAAACAATACATCATCACAGCAAGTTTGATATTGTTTCTTCATTCCTTGGCGAGTAGTCAGAACTGGCGATTGTTTACTAATCAAAAACTCAATTTTCAAAAGAATTTCAGTGGCCAAATCAATGAACAAATTCAAATTGATTCTATTTCCGTTTTAGGAGGTGATTCGATCTTTCACTTCAACAGGATATTTGTTGAATCAGGAATTTCATTTCCTGAAATATCATGTTGCAATGATTGTTATGGTGTGAATGGTCAGCCTGGTTTTCTCGGTTTGGACTATACAAAGCTTGGAGACGGCAATTCAAAACTGCATTTTTCTGGTTATGATTTATTTCTTGTAACCAATATGGAACCAGGAATTTCCTTTGAATACAATTCAATGACACAAGATTCCGCAAGAGTGGATTCGGTTGGGTTTGAATCGTTTCTAGGCCTGGAGGATTCGGTCAAATATATTTCGACTGATAATTTTGATTCTTTTGCTATCACAAAATCTCATGGCTTACTTCGCTGTCAATTAGGGTGGAATGTATACAGTCTATTTGGAATCCAGGGAACCGATATTGGTGAATCACTTCCGGTTTTCAATGATTTTTTTGGCTATTTACCCGGCGACAGTTTGCAATACAGGTTTACATCATCTTATTTTGATCCCAATGGAGTTTCGAACTATTGTGGACATTTGAGAATTGTTATTGATTCTGTTAACCAGATCGCGGACCAAAGGCATCTTCATTGCCATTCCAACTACATTAATTCATACAACGAGCAATTTGGACCAACACACTATGGCGAAATGGTTTTCTCCGATTCAATCATTGACTTGTTTGACAATGCCTATCCGGGTATGCTTTTTCCTGCCGGATTCACAACAGGAATAGTCACACAAATTTTCATTGACTACGGTGAAGAAGATCCCTTATTTCTAAACCTCCATTCTCTTATGCGGCCAATCAGGGAGGACAATGGAACGTATAATTATGAATTCGCCGCGGACATTTATTCTGCCACTGATAACTCGGTCAACCAATTTGGATATATACAATCTGACATCATCCCATCTGCTTTTTACAGTTGTTCATACAATCAATGCGCGGCTAACGAACTAATGTCAAATGCATTTCAACTTACTCAGAACTTTGGTTTCACCTATCAGGAATTTTACATTTTCGAACATGGAGGTACGCGTGAGCTCGTTGCTTGCAGGAAAGGTGAACACCATTTTGGAGATTTCTCGGTATTTGATTGCTCATTGGGCGTTGAAGATATGTTGCTGACTTTTCAAGTTTATCCCAATCCATCAGATGAATATGTAAAAATTCACGGTCTTCAAAAAATTAATCTTCAGATTCAATTATTAGATGTGACGGGCAATTGCATCAGGCAATTCAAAAATTCAGATACCAATCTTGAAATAGATACAAGCGACCTTTCATCAGGACTATACTTTATTACAATCCCAGGTTATCAGGCAAAACGCCTCATCAAGAACTGACAATTTATCTGCCTTTCAGTAATTTCCAATTGATCGTCCGTAAATTCGCGCCTCCAGTAATTATTCATTTTCAAAACAGCCAAACACTGTGGAAGAAAAAACCATCGACGAAACCCGACAGGGTGAATACCTTATGTTTCCCGAAGTTCAGGGCATTGAGGTCAATCCAATCAAAAAGAACCGAAAACTTCTGCTGGAGAGCTATGGCTGTCAGATGAATTTTTCCGACAGCGAAATTGTGGCCAGTATCCTCGCAAAGGAAGGATTTACGACTACACGCGATGCAGAAGAAGCTGATCTCGTGTTGCTCAATACCTGCGCCATCCGCGACAATGCAGAGCTCAAAATCCGCAGCCGCCTCAATTTTTTGCGGTCCATCAAAAAGCGCAGACCTGAAATGACCATTGGTGTGTTGGGCTGCATGGCAGAAAGACTTCGTGAAAAATTAATGGAGCAGGAACGACTTGTGGATCTGGTTGTTGGTCCGGATGCGTATCGTGATCTCCCGAATCTCATCGAAAAACTCGAGACAGGCCAGAAAGGCGTGAATGTTTTGCTGAGCCGCGAAGAAACCTATGCGGAAATCACTCCGGTTCGATTGAACGGCAATGGCATCAACGCGTTTATTTCTATCATGCGGGGATGTGACAATATGTGTTCCTTCTGTGTGGTGCCATTTACCAGAGGACGCGAAAGAAGTCGCGATCCATTTTCAATTGTCAAAGAAGCCAAAGAAGTTTTTGAACTCGGCTATCGTGAAGTTACGCTTCTTGGTCAGAATGTCGACTCTTACAAATGGAGACCAACAATAGAAACAACAGAAATTTCAGATATAAAAAGTGAAACTCCACCGGTCAGTTTCGCACAACTACTCGAGATGGTTGCACTGGTCAGTCCTGATTTGCTGGTGCGCTATTCCACATCACACCCTAAAGACATGACGGATGACGTGCTGTATGTGATGGCGAAATATGACAATATCTGTAAGTATGTTCACCTACCAGTGCAAAGTGGAAATAGTGCGGTATTGAAAAGGATGAATCGCGGTTATGATCGCGAATGGTATTTGGATCGTATTGCAGCGATTCGACGGATTATGCCGGATTGTGCTATCTCAACAGATATCATCACTGGATTTTGTGGTGAAACAGAAGAAGAACACCAGGATACCCTTTCTCTGATGAAAGAAGTCAGTTACGAGATGACGTATATGTTTAAGTATTCTGAACGTCCGAAAACTTTAGCGGAAAGGAAATACGATGATGATGTTCCGGAGGAAGTGAAATCCAGAAGGCTTCAAGAAATCATCGATGTTCATCTTGCCAATGCGACGATTCAAACCAAAAAATACATTGGCTATTCGCAGCGCGTGCTGATAGAAGGCGTTTCAAAAAAATCAGAAGACTATTACTACGGCCGCAATTCTCAAAGCATTGTAGTTGTATTTCCCAAAGGCGAGGGATACCAGCCCGGAGACTTTGTAGACGTTATGACAACTGATTCAACGGCAGTGACTCTCATCGGAAATGTTTTAAAAGTCTATCCGCGTCCCACTATTAACGAACCATCTTTGTAGACGAATCATGGAGATCCGCACAGTTAAACAACGTTTTGAAATCATCGGTAATTCACCGATGTTGAATCGTGCGCTTGACATCGCTGTTCAGGTGGCAGCAACGAATATGTCTGTTCTGATCAACGGAGAAAGTGGTACGGGTAAAGAGAATATTCCGAAAATTATACATGCATATAGTGCCAGAAAACACGCTCCATACATAGCTGTGAACTGCGGTGCGATTCCGGAAGGCACGATCGATAGTGAGTTATTTGGTCATGAAAAAGGATCATTTACCGGAGCAACCGATTCAAGAAAGGGATACTTTGAAGAAGCCAATGGAGGAACCATTTTTCTGGATGAGGTCGCCGAGTTGCCTTTGCAGACGCAGGTGAGATTGCTTCGTGTGTTGGAAACAGGAGAATACATCCGAGTAGGATCTTCCAAAGTGCAGAAGACCAATGTGCGCGTTGTAGCAGCCACGAATGTGGAATTCAGCAACGCGATCCGCAATGGGAAATTCAGAGAAGATCTTTATTACAGACTCAACCAGGTACCGGTTTATTTGCCGCCGTTGAGAGAACGCAGCGAAGACATTCCGATGCTTTTTGCCAAATTCACATCAGATTTTTCGGAGAAATACAAGATGCCGATTCTGACACTGACACCGGAGGCGATGGAATTGTTGGTTCATTATTCCTGGCCGGGAAATGTTCGACAGCTAAAAAACATTACAGAGCAGATCAATGTATTGGAACAGAATCGAACGATTTCAGCAGAAACGTTGCGATACTATTTACCTCATGAGGGCTTTGGTTCAAGCTCGCTTGTAGTTGCGAATAATACAGCGAATCAGCCGAATTTTTCAGAGCGTGAAATTTTATACAAGGTACTTTTCGACATGAAAAACGACCTGAACGATTTGAAGAAGCTGGTGACCGGCATGATTCAATCAGGTTCTGATTTCGCACATGACTCTACGAATGCTGAATTGGTGCAGCGTGTGTTAGCAACGGACGGAGAAGTTCATTTTGATCCCGGAAGTCAGTCCAACTCAGGTTTGATTCGTTTGCCGCAAAAAAATGGACAAGCTTCAGGTGCTCCGCATATTGAAGTAGAAGAATCACTTTCGCTTCAGAGTTCCGAAAAAGATTTGATTGAAAAAGCGTTGAAGAAACATCGTAACAAAAGGAAGTATGCCGCAGAGGAATTGGGTATTTCTGAGCGAACACTTTATAGAAAAATCAAAGAATATAATTTGGTGAAGTAGAAAATTTTCGCCTGAAAAAAGCCGTTACTCAGCGCACATCAGCAGAATTGAAACCGTTTGTTTACATACTTTTTACTGCAACTATCTTTAGTGGATGCCGGTTTTATTCCTTTACCGGAGGACAATTCAGTGGTGCAAAAACTTTTTCAGTTGACTACTTTAAACCACAAACCGGCATGGCCACGCCGCTTTATGCGCAGCGACTTACCGAGTCGATGAAGGATTTATTGTTGTCACAGAGTCCGCTCAAGTTGGCGGAAAAAGATGGTGACCTGCAGTATTCAGGAATGATCACAGACTACATGACTGCGCCAGTTGCAATTCAATCGGGTGCTGCAGAAACCGCATCACTGAATCGTTTGACCATTACCGTCAAAGTGAAATATGAAAATGTTTTAGAACCTGAGTTGGGTTTTGACAAAACTTTTACGAAATATGCTGACTTCGATGCCAATCAGGATTTGTTTAGTATAGAAGAAAGTTTGTGGAAACTCATCAATGATCAGTTGACACAGGAATTGTATAATGCGAGTGTAGGAAATTGGTAATAATATTCAGATAGATCATATATAGAATTGGATAAATACAGCATCGATAAAATCATAGAAAATCCGGAATTGCTGATGCAACTGGAGATGGAAGAGTTGGGGAAAATTTCCAACCAGTTTCCTTATTTCGGTGCTGCACAGATCATTCTTGCGCGAGCTTATCAGCAGCGAGGTGACTATCGGTATACTGATCAATTGCATCAGGCAGCAGTTTATGCGAATGACCGGCATGTTCTATACAATTGGGTTAAAAAGTCATCGGGAACTTTTTCTGAACCACAAGCTCACGATCAAATAGAACAAGCGATTGAAGGGCGCGTTGAAGTTGAGACCACTTCTCCGCAAGTCATAACACCTTCCGCGGAAATTATCATTGAAAATGGTTCGGAACTGGCAGCACTCATTCTGAATGACGACGAAAAGCTTCATGATGCTCCACAAGAAACGGAAAGAATTGCAAGTTCTGTTGCATCAATAATAGAAGTTGTTCCTGATATCATTCAGGAAGTTCAGGAAGAAACTGATCTTCCGAAGTTCGATATCTCGGCGATGGATCCTTTGCAACAGCAGATTCTGGTTGAAGCCTTGCACAGAAGTATGGAAGCTGAGGTGACACCGGAACATCCAATACTTGAAAGTGCAAACGATAAAAAGCAACTTAGTGAAGAAGATCTGGAATCTCCAGACAGCAACAGCTACGCGGCCTGGATGTTGAAACGATCCAGGGCATTACATTTTGGAGATGATGCTGCGACACGAAAAGTTGAAGAAGACATTCCGGCCGGAGCGCAGGACTGGATCAGAAAACCACAAGAGCCGAATACTGAAGCGTCAGAACGGGAGCAGGTAATTGATCCGCCTGCAATGCCTGCCAGCCTTTCACATGGTGTAAAAAGGATACAGGTATCAGATTCAAAATCACATCAGAAAGACCTGATCGATCGATTTATACAGCACGAACCGAACATTTCGCGTGGCAAAATATCCGAGTATTCGGCTGGTAATATTGCCAAGGACAGTCTGGAAGAGGACTTTTCTATGGTCACCGAAACCATTGCTCAATTATTTGCGAAACAGGGCAAGTTTGACAAGGCCCGGAAGGCCTACCGAAAATTGATTGAGCTATATCCTGAAAAAAGTGTTTACTTTGCCGCCCAATTAAAAAATTTAGATAAACTCAAAAAGTAATCAATCATGGCATCGTTTATTGTGATATTAATCGTGATCGTGGCAGTCCTGTTGGGCATTGTAGTACTGGTTCAGAATCCGAAAGGTGGTGGACTGGCTGTAGGATTTCAGGGCACCACGCAGGTTGGCGGAGTTCAGCGCACAGCGGATTTCCTTGAAAAAGCTACCTGGTATCTAGCCATCGGACTTTTTGTTCTTTGTCTGATTTCAGCAAAATGGTATACCTCATCAACTATTCTGGATCAAGATTCAGCACCAGCTGGTACAGAGCAACCGGCAGACGCTACCGGAGACGGAACCACTCCAGACGGACAATAAAATTGACAGTATTCGAATAAGTTAATGTCAGTGTGTCGTACGCACTGACATTTTTTTTGCGCTTACCTGACAAATTTTTCAGAAAAAATCTGCCAATAGCCCGTGGCACAATTGGTGACTACGGGACGGCACATCAAAATTTTAAATTAACCTTCTAAATAGATCATAAACATGTCAGTTAATGTAAAACCAATCGCCGGTTCACAGAATCGTGTAGTTGTAGAACCTGCAGTCGCAGAAACAACCACAGCAAGTGGAATCATCATACCAGATACTGCGAAAGAAAAACCTCAAAGAGGTAAAGTCATTTCAGTAAGTGCGAAAGACGATAAAGGAAATGCTCCGGAAGTTAAAAGCGGCGACACCATTCTTTATGGCAAATATGCCGGAACTGAAATCACAGTTGAAGGCAAAGAATATCTCATTATGAGAGAGTCGGACATCTTCGCGATTATTTAATGATTTGAACATTTGATGATTGGGAGATTTGAAAATTACCGGGGATAACCCAACCTGGAGGTTTCATTCAACAAATCAACAAATCAATAACTCAACAAGTCAACAAGTCAACAAATCAATAACTCAACAAATAAGAACATGGCAAAAGAAATAACTTTTGACACCACAGCACGTGAAAAGCTGAAAGCCGGTGTTGATGCAATGGCAAACGCGGTGAAAGTGACATTGGGACCAAAAGGTCGCAATGTGGTCATCGATAAAAAATTCGGTGCTCCACAAATCACGAAAGATGGAGTTTCAGTTGCAAAAGAAATTGAGCTGAAAGATCCAATCGAAAATATGGGTGCTCAGATGCTCAAAGAAGTGGCAAGCAAAACTGCGGATATCGCAGGAGACGGAACTACTACAGCAACAGTACTAGCTCAGGCAATCGTAACTTCAGGTTTGAAGAACGTAGCCAGCGGCGCAAATCCGATGGATTTAAAACGTGGAATGGATAAAGCAGTAGAAGCAATTGTTGCAGAACTGAAAAAGATTTCTAAAACAGTTGGTAATGACACGGCAAAAATCAAACAAGTGGCATCCATTTCTGCGAACAACGACGACACTATTGGCAGCCTGATTGCGCTTGCAATGGAGAAAGTCGGAACTGAAGGTGTTATCACAGTTGAAGAAGCAAAAGGAACTGAAACAGAAGTAAAAACGGTTGAAGGAATGCAATTCGATCGTGGATATCTATCACCATACTTTGTTACGAATGCAGAGAACATGGAAGTAGAATTGGAGAATGCTTACATCCTGATTTACGATAAAAAAGTAAGCAGCATGAAAGAACTTCTTCCGGTTCTTGAGAAAGCAGCACAAACCGGTCGTCCATTGTTGATCATCGCAGAAGATGTGGATGGTGAAGCATTGGCGACATTGGTAGTGAATAAAATCCGTGGCGCACTGAAAGTAGCAGCAGTAAAAGCTCCTGGCTTCGGTGACCGCAGAAAAGCAATGTTGCAAGACATCGCTATTCTGACTGGTGGACAAGTAATCAGTGAAGAAACTGGTTTGAAACTTGAGAACGCCACACTGGAAGATCTTGGTCGTGCAGAAAAAATCACGATTGACAAAGACAACACTACTGTTGTAAACGGAGTTGGCAGCAAAGAAGCAATTGCTTCACGCATCTCTGAAATCAAAGCACAAATCGACAAAACAACATCAGACTACGATCGTGAGAAATTGCAGGAACGTCTTGCGAAACTCGCAGGTGGTGTAGCAGTTCTTTACATCGGTGCAGCAACGGAAGTTGAGATGAAAGAGAAGAAAGACCGTGTAGACGATGCATTGCATGCAACACGTGCAGCAGTGGAAGAAGGAATTGTTCCGGGTGGAGGAGTTGCTTTGATCCGCGCTTCAAAAGCCCTGGACAAATTGAAAGGACTCAATGAAGACGAACAAACAGGTATTGCCATCATTGCACGTTCAATCGAAGAGCCACTTCGCCAGATTGTTGCCAATGCAGGTGGTGAAGGCGCAGTGATTGTAAATAAAGTACGTGAAGGCAAAGATGATTTCGGTTACAATGCCCGTACGGAAGTTTATGAAAACCTTATCGCTGCAGGTGTTATTGATCCAACGAAAGTGGTGAGAGTAGCACTAGAGAATGCATCCTCTATCGCAGGAATGTTGTTGACCACTGAATGTGTTATCAGCGACATCAAAGAAGATGCTCCTTCTATGCCTCCAATGGGTGGCGGCGGAATGGGCGGCATGATGTAATCATCAGAACATTTTGAATAGAAAATAAAAAGCCCTCTGAAGAAATTCAGGGGGCTTCTATTTGCTGACTATTCTTACCCGATACCAATTAACCACCTCATGCAAAGCATTGATCGTTCAGAGGAATTCAGTAAACATTTCAGAAAGCAATCCAACAGCGTGCTTCAAGAAATAATTGCCCGCCCTCAAGACTATGATAAGCAGGCAATCGTCGCGGCCGAAGCAGAACTACGTTCCAGAGGTATTGATCCTGCGCAAATCACCATTCTTCCGATTATAAAAAAATCACAGACCAAAGTCAGTTCACAAGAAGTATTCAAAAATTATTTTCGTAGAATTATTTATCCATCAGAGAACAGGAACTCTTCTCAGGCACTGGATCAGGCATTTTTAGAATCAGATACAAAATTCAAATCCTGGAAAACAGTTTCGATTTTATGGCTCATTTATTTTGCACTTGACTTAATCGGTACCGTACAACTTCTCACTACAACACCAATGCGGAGGTTAACTCTAATCATTGACTTTATTTTAATCATTGGCGCGTTGCTTAGTTGCTTTAAAGTTTGGTCAATGATTGTATTCATTAAGAAACAAAAAATCGGACTATTATTTTTCGCCTTCAGTCTGTCCCTCACCATAGCCGCCGGATTAATTACTATTGGCAATTTATTCGAGTGGCGTGCTGACCTTTCAGGACTTTCAACTTCATTTATAATCATATTTTTATTCAACGTAGCAATACTTTCTGTTGCCATTCTATCTATGCACAAATTAATCAAGGGTCAATTACCTGGATTGCATGAAACAACCCCGGCTCGTTTGAAAAAACAAGTGATAGTTGCGACCATAGCGTTTCTGCTTTTCTCTTTCTATTATCACAATGTCAGGTTTTATTTGCACCTTTCATCACCATCACTGGAACGGTCTACAGACGAAGAAGACCTGGAAAAATATTATCGCTGATCATAAAATATCGGGGACATCAGATCAAAGTGGCCAGATTAGAAAGTCAGGGGAACAAATGCCAAAACTTATTTTCTTAAATCATCGGGCTTTGAAGCGAGGCAGGGAACACAAAACTTCGCTCCAATCCTTTCACATTCCGGAAGGAATGCTCTCATAAAAAAGCCCCCGTAATATCCGAGGGCTATCCATCTCATAATGTTTCTGTTTCTAATGACACTCCAACGAACTTAATCCCCAGGAATCCGCGAACATACTTTCCGGCATCCCTGAACCAGAAGTAATCTGCTTCAGCAACTCTTCCATCCGGATATCTGAATGATTATTATCGTCGAGCACTACATAACCTTTCATATCAAAACTCACATCACTTGCAGCGCCTTGTTTATGAGCATGCACATCAATGTTGCTCGCGATTAACATGGCCTGAGAAAATGTGACTTCACCATTGTTATCGGTCACACCCTGGCCTATAGCAACATCTCCATGTTTGATGGTAACTTCATACTTGCAAACAGGATTTCCATTGTAGGTCATTTTCAATGACACGTCTGTCTGTGCGAATGCACTTATTGAAACAGAAGCAAAAAAAAGTAGTAGTGTGTTTTTCATAAAGTTAAATTTTATTGCGCACGAATAAAAATATCGTGCCGTTATGTTTAGACTACAAATATGGCAATTTCCACTCATTATGACTTAGCTCCCTGAAAACCACAAATCAACTTTGTTTACATTGCCGCTGCATAGCACAAAACACCATGAATGAACCATCAACGATTGAAGACAGAACAAACAGTCCAGGAGCGAGACCTCTAAAAATTTCATTCTTCAAAGCGCTTATTGTTGTCGTACTCATTTCATTCCTGCTCTATTTCGGGAAAGCACTTTTTATTCCATTATCATTTGCCTTACTAATAAGTTGCATCCTGCATCCTTTCAGCAGATGGCTGGAAAAAAAGGGCATTTCTCCGGTGATTTCAATTGCAATTTCCATGATGTTCATCGTACTACTATTCGCCGGTATGGCCACTTTACTCACGTGGCAAATTCTTCAATTCGCGAATGAATGGCCTCTGATTCAGGCCAAATTCACTTCGGCTGCAAACGATTTTTCCGTTTTTCTGACTCAACATCTGAACATCAGCATTGCAGATCAGGAAAGTTGGTGGGACAATTTTTCCGACAATACCGGAACACAGATGATACCCATACTAAGCACAACTATTGGGTCCATTACTTTGTTTTCAGTCTTTGTCGTTCTTGTTCCGATCATGTCTGCATTGATTCTTTACTACCGCACAGAACTATTTGAAGCACTGCACAACTTCATCCCAGGCACGCCTGTCTACAAATTAAAAGATATACTGCACGACACCATATCGACCTACTACAATTTCATAAAAGGAATGCTTGTAGTTTATCTTGTCGTTGGAATTTTGAATAGCGTCGGATTGCTGATACTTGGCGTTCCCCATGCGTTTCTTTTTGGATTTATTGCCGCGATCCTCACATTCATTCCATACGTCGGGATCATCATCGGTGCAATCTTGCCTATGGTGGTGGCCTGGATCACTTACAACTCACTCTGGTACCCTGCAGGCGTAATCATCATATTCACCATTGTCCAATACCTCGAAGCGAATCTCATTTTCCCATGGGCAGTCAGCAATAAACTTCAGATCAATACACTGGCAACAATCGTGGTGATTTTGGTTGGCGGAATTATCTGGGGAAGTGCCGGGATGATTTTATTTATTCCTTATCTAGGCATATTAAAACTTCTGGCCGACAGAACAGAAGGACATCGCGGCATTTCGTTGCTTCTTGGAACTAAAACAAAAAATAAAAAATAGCGCGTGATCAAACCTCGTCATTCTGATTTTTATCGTTTTCTCCGATTCCGATTATTCACTCTTACGCAGGTTAATCAGAGCTAAATAATCGATACACCGGAAGACTGATAACCGTCATGTTTGAGAAAGAAATGCCTGATAAAAGAATCGGCAACGGAAGCCCTTCATTTCAAAAAATCAGACAAGCCATCGAGATAAACCTGTCCCCTCTTCTCTGCAAAGAAATCCAGAATAAGACTGATGAAGGCCTGAATTGTGAGTGCAAATCCGAACCCATACCAGAACACCGACTCCGAAGAATTTCTGAAAACAAAACATAAAATGGCCCCAATCAGAAATAGAATAATTTCTATGTTTCGAATAATGACAACACTTTTCATCACCGCAATCATGCGGGGAATTTCTTCGTTTTTTAGCTTTGCCGGATTCATATCGTAGGAATAAACCATCTCAGTTCGTTGAGAATCACTCTTTCGATAAACATTTATACCTACAACAATCTGAATGATTCCAATAACAATCAACGGAATCAACATTCCTTTCGCTAGAGAATTTTTCAAATACACAAAAACAATTACGGCCATGATAACGGCCAAAGCACCTATGATCATGAAGAAGAGGCTTTCACTCTTCTCGGCAAAAAAGTACTTTTCAATATTCGATTTGGAGAACATTATACGAAAGTACAACGGAACGAAGTATGACTAAACAGAGCTAATATCAGATCGATTGAATCGGACAATCTCAACAACATTGTCCTACATAGTAGACTATTTTTTAATATTGCAGATAATAAATTCATACCATGACACTTACAGAGCGCATCAACGAAGACATCAAGAGTGCAATGAAATCAGGAGAAAAAGATAAACTGATGGCGTTGCGTGATATCAAAAGTAAACTCCTTTTGGAGATGACTAAAGGCGGAACAGATGGAGAAGTCGACGATGCACGTGGCATTGCCATTCTCAATAAACTGTACAAACAGCGCATGGAATCCATTGATATCTATCGCACCCAGGGCCGACAGGATCTGATCGATGAAGAAACAAAACAGGCCGATGTTATTTCAGCGTATCTGCCAGCTCAATTGACCGGTGAAAAATTAGAAAGTGAAATCCGACAAATAATCGCATCAACCGGTGCCAATGGTCTTGGGGATCTTGGTAAAGTAATGGGTTCGGCAACAAAAGCTTTGGCAGGCAAGGCCGATGGCAAGGCCATCTCCGAGCTCGTTAAGAAATTACTTTCGGGTAACTGAAAATGAAATCCTCTGCTAAGGCGAAAAAGTTGATTCAAATCGGCAGACATGTCATTATTGACTTGCCGGAATTGAATTCCTTCAATGTTGAAGCAAAAGTGGATACCGGCGCATTTCGGACAGTAATTCATTGTAATGCATGGAAGGAAGTAACTATTGATGGAGAAAATTTTTTACAGGCAACATTTGATTTAAACAACGAAGGACCAAAAACAATTCTCTTCAGAGACTATTTCCAAAAAGAGTTCAAAAGTTCATTTGGTGAACGAGAAAAACGATATTGCGTAAAAACCACGATTAGGATTGGCAAGAAAAAAATCCGGAGTAGTGTATCCATAACAGACAGGTCAGACATGCGCTTTCAAGTGCTATTAGGAAGAAAAACACTCCTTCGAAAATTTCTGGTGGATGTCAGTCAAAAGTTCGCGTAAGACACATCATATTCGCACACCGATGACAAGAACATCATCAATCTGTTCGATTTCACCTTTCCACATATCAAGTGATCTGGCAAATTCAACTTTCTGTTGTTCCATGGGCAGGCGATGATGTTGTAATAACATCATTCGGAATTGTTTCCGCATAAACTTTTTGCCTCTTGGCCCACCAAATTGATCGGCAAAACCATCACTGAAAAGGTAGATACAATCACCCTTGTGCAATTTCATAGAATGATTAGTGAACTCCCTTTCACCATTGATATATGTTCCAATACTAAAGGGGTCGCTTTCAATTTCGATCAGTTCATCGTTGCGAATAATGTATGCGGGATTGTGAGCACCGCTGAATTCAAGCTCAAGTGAATCTGAATCGATGCAACATAGTGAAATGTCCATTCCATCCTTCATGAAATGTTCGCCACTATCAGCCCGCATCGCCTCTGCAGAAAGTCGGTTGGCACTATTTAATACCTGAGAAGGTTTGCTGTAAACTTTAGTCGCTTGATTAAGCACGTTGTAACCTACCAGACTCATAAATGCACCGGGAACGCCATGGCCAGTACAATCAGCCGCTGCAAAAAGTTTTTTATTCCCTTTGGCAACAAACCAATAGAAATCACCACTGACAGTAGCTTTAGGGCGAAAGAAAACAAAAGAATCAGGAAACATATTCTTGATCAGATTGTCGTTTGGCAATATTGTTTCCTGCAATCTTTGGGCGTAATCAATACTGGATTGCAGGTCCGTATACAATTCCAAAGCACGTTCCCTTTCCGCTTCCACTTCTTCCTTCCTTTTAGTGAGTTCCAAAGTCTGCAGATTCACTTTTTCCTCCATTTCATGATGATAAGAGGCCAGATCATCACGCATTCGAAGTAAAGCCTTTCCCATTTCATCGTGCTCAGACAGTGGACTAAAAGGAACATCGAAATTACCTGCTCCCACATTGAGTGCGAACTCCTTTGTCTTATCAAAATTCGCAACAAGTCTATTCACCGCTTGCGCCATATCCCCAATTTCATCATTGCCTGCTTTTGTGTTGTGGAGTGAATAAATGCCCAGTGATAAATTCGACATTCTTTTCTTCAGCGAATTGACCGGCCGCACAATCGATCTGGAAGTAAGCACTCCGATAACAATACCAGCAAACAAAACTCCGATCGCAATATTCACGAGCAACATGCGTAGTTTTTCAAACGATCTGTTCATCATGGAAATTTCAGACGTCATCGTATCTCGTTGCGCTGAATTCATCGCCTGCAGTTTTCTTCTTGAAGTTTCGAGTGCAGTCGGTATTGTACCGCCTTCAATAAAATAACCATCCGCTGTCATCTGATTAATGGGATCATTGTAGCTATTGAAGTCAGGCAGTGCCTTTCTGATTTGTTCATAAGCGATCAATAATTCTCGGATACTAATGAATAACTCTTGTTTGTTCTTCACCTGTTCTTCCGGCCAGAGTAAAGAATAAGCATTGATTTTCTTTAGTTGTTCGGGGATTGTTTTTTCACATAGACTGATCGCTTCGGTTCGTTCATGATCATCCTCACGACGCTGCACATAAGCCCACTGCTTCATCAATTGCTGCGCATGAATAAGCTGGTTATCCAGTTCTTCAAGAATTTTTACAGAAGGAGCGTAAACATCATTGATTTTGCGATTGGTTTCCCTGCTCTCAGAAAGAGTATTGTTGGTGAAATAGAATACAACGGCAACAACGACGATGAAGAGGCCAAAACCTACACCAATTTTTCTAGATATGGAAAAGCGTAATGGCAAAATTGAACTACTAATGCTTAGTTTGGTTTTGGAGAATTAATGAATTCAGTTTTTTCTCATACGATAGTGTTTTCAAGCTGTCCTGTTGAAAACGATAGATATTGAGAAGAGCTGTTTTAATCTCCACACTTTGATCACAGATGGTTTCAGCATTCAACAGGCACGACAAAGCGAGTGTTTGGTTTTGAGAAATTTCATCACGACTCCAACAGGCAGGAGTAACATTGTTAGAATTGAATCCGATACCAAAATAAACCACAGCAAGATTGTATTGTGTTGCACAATCAGTCGGATCAATGAGAATTGCCTCAGAAAGGTGATGAATGGCAGACTGTGCAAAATTTGTGTTGCATTCGTCTTCCTTCCATAGCTGAATGTAGCGCTCACCTTTTGCCCGATGAAATGCCATTTGTGATTGCATTATATTTTGTGCTAAGTTCAATTCATTCATCAAAACAACATATTTGGAAAAAAGCAGATCGGCCATTTGCAGATCGAAACTATTCTCGTTGTCTATTACCATAAGAGCGTCATTAAAATAAGTAGCAGCAAGGTATTTCAGAGCGGCATCATTATTCGAATTTGCAGATTGATCGCTGAGGCCTTTTGCCTTCAGAAAAGATTCAACTGCAATTTCACGGTTGTGATCAAGAACACCAGTAGCAGGATTCGTTTTATATGCTTCCTTGTAAATAAACCCCCTGATATACCAGGTATACACTTCGTTGACTTCATTCTCCTGTTGGATTGCACGCTCAATTTCCAGAATAGCAAGATCATAGTTTTTCTCCTGGCAATATCGAGCGGCAACAACAGAATATTTCTGATGAGTGGAATCTTGTTGTGCAAAGCAAGGATGAGCATGACCGAAAACGAAGCAAGACATCACGAGCGATACAATGCGCAATTTCAACGAAATTGACATCCCATGTTTCCATCTATAAACAAAAAAATTCATTACACGTGAACGATCTGAAATTTACTTTTCCGGCTGAACAATTTTGCCTTCTGAAATCAGTCGTTCAATTTCTCCCTTAAAATATTCTACATCATTTTCATGTTCGAGTGCACGATGGATATACATCAGTCCCCGAACCACGTCGCCATTTTCCGGATTGAGTTTATATGCTTTCTGCATATTGATCAAAGCTTTATTTTTGATCAGCTCCGCGCATTCCTGTTGTGTTACAATCAAATCAAAAATATCGGTGTCCGGACCTATTTTTCTATACTTAAACACGGCCTTGTTATAGTAGATAACAGCGATGTTATAATACGAATCGCTGTCTGTTGAGTCTAATCTTACTACATCATAATAAGATCCGGTGGCCTTATCCGCAGCAACCTCATTTTCGATATCCATTTGCCACAATTGGAAATAACGTTGTCCCATGCTTTTGCTGAATTCATTGTCAAACTTTTTCAGACTGGTTCCGGGCTCCGCAACATGAATGAGTTTTCTGAATTTTTTGAATAACATCTCAGGATCGCTATCGTTGCTGAGATCAAATTCACGCGTTTGCATCAGTGCATCATTGTAGTAAGAAGAAGCCAAAAATTTCAGACTCAATTTCGTCATCGCAGCATGTTGATTCTGTTTATCCATTTCCAGCGATTTGATGAAGGACTCCACGGCCATTTCTCGTTGAATGCTGCTGCGGTTGCCACTCTCATTTTGCTTGTACATTTCTTTGTGAATAAAACCATCCACATACCATAAGTAAGGATTATCACCTTCCAGCTTAGTCTCCTTTGCTTCCTTGATTTTAGAAAGCGCTTTATCAAACTGTTTCTCCTGACATAACCTAGCGGCTTCATTGGTCAGGGGCAATTCCTGCGCATTCATAGAAAGCGCAGAAAGAATTATGCTCAGCATAAAAATGACATGTGCTTTAATCATTGTATTGCCCATTGTAAAATTTTAATACCGGGAGTAATTTTTTTCTCATCCATCGCCTTTTTGTTGATCTCAAATCGGATCGAACCATCAATGTTTTTAAAATTAATATGTGATCCAAGAGCCAATGCACCTTCCCAATTGGTGACGATCAGTGTGCTTTTATCTTTCAATTCTTTTACAATTCTAGGAAAATCATTTTTCCATGATTTATCGATGAAAAGAACATGAAGATATGTTGATTGCGGAAGATTGGTCAGCGAAAGAAATTCAAGCGTTTGATTTCCGATAGGTTTAGCGCCGTACTTCGATGAAGCAATTTCGAAAAGATCAGTACTTCCGAGAATTCCGATATAGAACTTCCCGCTTTTCGACTCAAGAGGCCAGTTATTGTAGTTCGCAAACTGATAGAGATAGTTAGCGCGAATCATGGCAACAGTATTGTCGGGCTGGATATTTTGCGCAGATATCCAACTGACCGGAGTCAGCAGTGTAAGTATTAAGATAAGCCTGAAACAGATTCTGTACATAGCTGCTATAAAACACAAATGTGCTTATACCAAAACTAGGCTTACAGGGTTTCGCGCAGCAGAACTTTAAAAGCCGTTCTGAACGATGGACTGTTAAAAGAAATACCAACCAAAATGTCTGTTGGAAGGCCTATTGTGCAGGATCATTCTGCGGGCCAGGTCCCTTCATGGTGGCAACATCGCGATCGAAGAAATAAAGTGCTCCTTTGTCGTTGCCAATCAGCTTCAATTTATCAAGCACGTTTCTGGCAAGTGTTTCTTCTTCGATTTGTTCGCTCACATACCATTGCATGAAATTGTGCGTCGTGTAGTCCTTTTCGCGCAAACAAACATCCACGACTTTGTTGATTTCGGCAGTTACTCTTGTTTCATGATTCAAGAGCAATGTAAAAGCATGATGCAATGACTTGTAATCTTTATCTGGTTGAGCGAGACTAGGGATGATGGCTTGGCCGCCACGGTCATTGACGAATTTGATCAATTTCAGCATATGAAGCCTTTCTTCATCACTGTGTTTGTATAAGAATGAACTTGCCCCTGGGAAACCATTGATCTCGGCCCATGAAGCCATCGCCAGATATGACTGACTGCTTTCAGCTTCCACTTTGATCTTATCGTTCAAGGATTTTTCGACTTTTTTATTCAACATGCTCTTCAAATTTTAGGAGACAAAAGTAACGTTGAAACAGATTTACAAACAGATCACGAAAAAGAAGGTCCTGATTCATTGAGGTTTATGGTCGGTCAGAACAGGAATATTGAAGTTTCCCACTTACCTGTCTGGCTGAAAATGGGCAGTGACATATTTCAGAAAAAAAACAAAATACCATGCAAATAACAAGGGTGGTCCGAAGACAAAAAAGACGACAAGGGAATCAAGAAAATCATTCTGCAGGTTCACCTCATTGTGCAACAAGTAATAAACAAAGGTTCCTGCAAACAAAAAGTACAACAAAATCATCCCAAGGTAGACTCTCAGCATGCGTCTTCCCATTTTATCCAGCACACTTCTTTTCTTCAGTATCGCAAAAAGAAAATAAATTTGAAAGAAGCCGAGCATCAATTCGCATAAAGCTCCCAAAGTTGGAACCAGCAATGCCATGGTAGTCACAATGCAAAACACAAGATTGATTTTATACCAGGATTTAGCCACGGGTTTAATTTGTTATCTATACCTCTTAACAAAGCGAGTCAGATTAACCTCTTTCATCAGAGGTTCATTTTGTGTCAGATGTTTGACAAAATGAGACGCAAAAAATGGAATCATCATTACGCCTTTGGATCCAAAGCCATTAAAAATTCCTTTGAGTGGATTTTCAGGATCCATACCCAATACGGGAATTCGATCAGGGACAGTTGGCCGATAGCCGGCGAGGTGCTCTATCACCTCATAATCAAAGCCAGCAACTTTCATAAAATCATTCAACAATTCCAATTTACCTTCTTCTGTGGGATGAATATGTTCAGGAAATAATTCAAACGTCGCCCCCAATCTGTATATGTCATTCTCAACAGGAACAATAAATTTTCCAAAGTTGATCATTCTTTTGGTTTTGAGATTTGGTATTCGAAGCGTGAGAACCTGACCTTTATTGGGTGTCACCGGAATCCAGTTCAATAAAACATCCTGTATAATTTTTGATCCTGTGCATTGAATCACAATTTGACCCTCCGCTAATAGTTGTTTCTCTTCCTCAGCAGTAAAACTTTGGATCTGCAATTTATTCTTTGCACTAAAATGTTCGCGTATGATATCGAGCGTATCAAGAACATTTAACCAACCGGCCTGAGTTGCAATGCCGTGTCCAAATGGTTGAAGAAACTCATTTGCAAAATCAACATCCTGTTTATCAGTAAGGAAAGCCTTCAATTCCGGATGCAAGCTCCTCTGGTCCCAATCATTTGCGGAATGAACATCCGGAAAAACACGAATCAATTCCAAAGAATGAAAAACATCAACGTTGAATTTTTTTTCCAGACCGTGGTAAAAAGATTCTGCGACGGGCAACACTGCATGCGCCAGCCAGCTTTCATGTAAGTTTTTAAACGAAACAGGATTCCACATTCCAGCGGCTACTTTGCTGGAGGAGGAGAGCCTGCCATCATCGATGATGACAACATCATAGTTCAGTTCATCCAGCATATAGCCAAGAATACTTCCTGCCAGACCCTGACCAATAATATGTATACGGCGTTTTTCGACATTCGCCGGCGCAAGGAGAGGCATCTGAAATTATTCTGCTATTTGATCACGCCAAGCTCTTTACCAACTTTGGTGAAAGCAACGATTGCTTTTTCGATGTGAGTAGTTTCATGCGCTGCAGAAAGTTGAACGCGTATTCTGGCTTGTTCTTTCGGCACCACAGGAAAGAAAAAACCAATTACATAAATTCCTTCGTCCAACAATTTATTCGCAAAATCCTGAGCAAGTTTTGCATCATAAAGCATCACAGGCACAATTGCTGAATCACCGTCACGAATATCAAAACCAGCCGCTTTAATTCCGGTTTTAAATTGTTTGATATTACGTTCAAGATTATCACGCAGTTCTGTCGTTTTACTAAGCATATCGAAAACGGCAATGCTCGCGCCGACAATACTCGGCGCCAGGGAATTGGAAAACAAGTATGGGCGTGAACGTTGGCGCAATAATTCGATGATTTCTTTTCTACCGGAAGTAAAACCACCCATAGCCCCGCCCAAAGCTTTTCCTAATGTCCCTGTGATAATGTCAATTCGGCCAAGTACATTTTTCAATTCAATCGTACCTCTTCCGGTTTTACCAATGAAGCCGGTAGCGTGGCATTCATCTACCATAACCATCGCATCATATTTATCAGCGAGATCACAGATTTTATCCAATTGGGCAACATAACCATCCATGGAAAACACACCATCCGTTACGATCAGTCGGAATCGGGTTCCGGCAGCAACGGCAGCGACGAGTTGTTCTTCCAGATCTGCCATGTTATTGTTTTTATAACGATATCGTTGCGCCTTACATAATCTGACACCATCAATAATGGAAGCATGATTCAATTCATCACTGATAATCGCATCCTTTTCATTGAGAAGCGGTTCGAAAACGCCACCGTTGGCATCGAATGCAGCTGCATACAGAATCGTATCCTCGGTATGAAGAAACTCAGTAATCTTCTGTTCGAGTTCCTTGTGAATGTCTTGAGTACCACAAATAAATCGTACACTGCTCATTCCAAAACCATGGGTATCAATAGCTCTTTTTGCCGCTTCTGTGACAGCCGGATGAGATGACAGCCCCAGATAATTATTCGCACAAAAATTCAATGCTTCTCTACCATCGGAGGTTTTGATTGAAGCACCTTGAGGTGTCGTAATTATTCTTTCGCGTTTGTAAAGTCCGGCATCTTCGATAGCCTTAAGTTCTGATTTGAGATGTTCTTGAAGACCTGTGTACATGGATTCTAATTTTGGCTGAAATTATTGAAGAATAACTGAAGAAAAGACCAGATGAATAGAATTGATTCGATACTCCGTTTAGTTGACGTAGTAAGTTAGTCCAAAACCAACAATTCTGTAAAAAACATTTCCGCTAAACCACCTGATGTTTGTGTCCACGCTATCATGTATATCCGTCGTGGTATAGTCCAATCTTACCGGACAACGGTATTTAAAAATTTCACCTGAAATAAAGACGCAGCAGACGTCTTCAAAAAACTTAAAAGAATATCCCAATCTAAAACCAGGGCTTATACTTATACCATAAGTTGGCAGATCGTAACTTCTTACCTGAACTTCCTTTCGGTAATTATCACCATCATGTTTAAGATCATACGACGCAGAAAAGAATACATTTTGTGCAACAAGTCCAAGATTGAATTTCGGAGTCAAAATCCATTGACCGAAGTTGATATCATTTGCCACTTGAACGGATGCCAATCTCGAGTTGTATGATCCCTCATTGATATTTTTTGTCGTAACAAAAAAACCAATCGTATCAATTGTTGATCGCGCATAAGCGGACATTGCATCTCCATTGATGGGTGAGTTTAACAAGGAAAAAGAAAGTCCAAGTTTCCATCCGCTACCAATACCACTGTGACAATCGGCGTGCAATCCATAGCCTGTTTTAGCGTATTGCAACAATCCCCCTGACTTCATTCTATCCGGTTTATCTGGTCCTCCGGGAAAAAGTATTCCGATGGATGCTGATGCATCCGCACGCAAAACGTTGGATTGTGAGATGCCATGATGGTAAGTTCCAATCAGACAAGCTGTGATGAATAGAACTTTTTTCATCGTAAATAAATCGACTCAGTGGTATCAGAGAATGAACTTCCATTTTTCATTTCAACAATTACAATGAACTGATGCGACGAAATTTGATCGGGTGCGTTAAAAAGATAATACCTGGCAAAACGTTCAGGTGGCCAATAAGAGGTCGAATCAATTCCGTCAACACGCATGTACCGATCATTGTCAAAAGGGCTTTGAAATTCCACTTCAAACAAGTCGCTCAGATCTGAACCTATAGGATACTCCGTATTAAAATCAGAAGTACTGTATATCTGGAGTGAGCTGATGGTGTCCGGTGATTCAAATCTTGGAGCTTCACATTTGAACGCCATTGCCGGATTAGACAAATCGCGTAATCCCTTCTTCCAAGAATTTAGACATGATTGCACCGGGGCTTTACCATAAAATTTAATTTGAAGTTCAAAAGCCAGAGCGGAAATTGTATCAGTTGGCTGAACTGGTTGTCTGCCGCTATTATCCAAACCAGCTACCTCAATCGAAGCGAGTTCGGTATAAGAACAATTATGTTCGCATACACATCCGGAACAACACGCCAGAATGTGTGAGATCAGAAAGAGAAAAAACACTTTGATAATTAATCGATTCGAAGGCATTGTTAAGATTGGAGTACTAATTTACAATCACTCAGCAAACTTCGATAGTCTCCTTCGAATCTATCAGGACGAGAAAATATTATCACATGCGAACTTCGCCGCCTTTTGTTCAGCAACTTTTTTCGAAGCCCCCTCACCAGTTCCATTTTCCTGTCCATCAATCAATAATACAACACGGTAAAAACTGCTTCCACCTTCATTTCGATGATTCAACACTTTAAATTCAATGGTTTTTTTATACTTCTGACTCCATTCGTGCAATTTGCTTTTATAATCCACATCATCGTGCACACGTGCGTCCAGGCCGTGTTCCTTGAGAAGCTTCAACACGATGTCACGCGTGACATTGTATCCTTTGTCTAGATAAACTGCACCAATAATTGCTTCAAGAGCGTTCCCAACGATTGAATCATGCATTTCCTGTTTGCCCAGGTTGAGATGAAGCATTTCGTGAATTTTGAGCGTATACCCAACCATGTTAAGGTTTTCCCTACGTACGACCTTACTCTTCATTTTTGTGAGTTCACCCTCAGGTAGCAGTGGATACTTGTTATATAGGTAATGTGCAACAATTGAATCCAGAACCGAATCACCTAAAAACTCCAGCCGCTCATTGCTGTTTTTAAGACCGGGTTTTATACGCACAGCGGCAGAACTGTGTCTCAGCGCTTGCTCATACATAGTGGTGTCAGAAGGGGCATATCCAAATGCTTTCCTCACAAAAGACTGAATTTCCTTATTCGACTTTTTCTTCCTGAAAAATGGAAATTTCCAGATCATTCAATCTTTCTGAAAATGGCAGAAGTGTTGTGACCTCCAAATCCGAATGTATTACTCATTGCGGCAGTGACAGTCCTTGATTGCGCCTTGTTAAAAGTAAAATTCAAGTTTGGATCAAGCTCCGGATCGGTCGTTGAGAAGTTGATAGTTGGCGGAATAATACCATGTTTTATGGCCATGATAGCTGCAATCGCCTCGATTGCACCAGCGGCCCCAAGCAGATGACCGGTCATTGATTTAGTGCTTGAAATATTAAGACTATAAGCAGCCTCGCCAAAAACATCTTGAATGGCCCGGGATTCCTGCACATCCCCGAGAGGTGTAGAAGTGCCGTGCACATTCACATATTGAATATCATTTACGGTCATGCCGGCATCTTCAAGTGCGTTGCGCATAACGAGCTTCGCCCCGAGTCCATCCGGATGAGGAGCTGTGATGTGGTAGGCATCGGCACTTAGTCCGCCGCCCATCACTTCACAATAAATTTTAGCGCCGCGTGCTTTCGCGTGCTCGTATTCTTCGAGAATAAGACAACCGGCACCTTCTCCGAGGACGAATCCATCGCGCGTTTGATCAAACGGACGGGAAGCAGTTGCATAATTGTCGTTATTTTCTGACAATGCTTTACAAGCGTTAAAACCGCCAACACCGGCTTCGGTGACAGCAGCCTCCGATCCACCGGTAACAATGATGTCCGATTTACCTAACCTGATGAGGTTAAAAGCATCGATCATAGCATTATTGGAAGAAGCACAGGCAGAAGTTGTCGTGTAATTCGGACCTCGGAATCCGTAAATAATGGAGATATGCCCTGAAGCGATATCTGCAATCATTTTCGGAATGAAAAATGGATTGAATCTTGGCGTACCATCTCCTTTGGCGTATGCGATGCACTCTTCCTGAAAAGTGAGCAAGCCGCCAATACCAGAACCCCAGATCACTCCAACGCGATCCTTATTGACTAAATCGAGACCCATTCCTGAGTCCAGAATAGCTTCCTTCGCAACAACCAGAGCGTAGTGTGTATACGGATCCATGCGACGCGCCTCTTTCCTTTCAATGTGGTCTTCCACATTAAAATTCTTGAGTTCGCAAGCGAACCTCGTTTTGAACTTAGAGGCATCGAAATGGGTGATCAGATTAGCACCACTCACTCCATTAACAAGACCGGACCAATAATCATTCAGATTATTGCCCAGTGGTGTAAGTGCTCCAAGTCCCGTGACAACTACCCTCTTGAGCTGCATAGGAAAATTATTTTTTGTAAAGCAAATTACTTCGAGTTACCCTCGATATAATCGATTGCCTGACCAACAGTTGCAATCTTTTCAGCCTGATCATCCGGAATCGCGATATTGAATTCTTTCTCGAATTCCATGATGAGCTCGACTGTATCCAAAGAGTCTGCGCCAAGATCATTGGTGAAGCTAGCCTCGCGGGTTACTTCCGCCTCTTCAACGCCCAATTTATCCACGATAATGGCGGTTACTTTCTTTGCTACGTCTGACATTTTATAAAAGTATTTTAATGGTTAAAAACGGGGCAAAAGTAAAATTTTTTGTTCCCTTTCAAACATTTTTTTCAATCATCTTGAAAAGCCCGTCAAATATAGTGGATTCGGATATCATCGATATGTTTCCTTTCAATATCCGGAACTAACACGTCTTCAGCGGGTAAACCGACCGGTATCAATAGAAATGCTCGTTCATTCAAAGGTCGATCAAGAATTTTTTCAAGAAAATTCATTGGGCTTGGTGTATGTGTCAGGCAGCAAAGACCCGCATGGTGAATAGCAGCTATCAGCATTCCTGTGGCAATTCCCACACTTTCACTCATATAATAATTTTGATGCTTTTTACCATCTTCAATGAATTCAAAAATTCTTTTGAATACGACTATGAGCGCAGGTGCGTTCTCAAGAAATTCCTTTCTTTCATTGGTTCCCAGTGGTTTCAGGTCCCGCAGCCAATCATCACTCATCCTGCCATTATAATTTTCGTGCTCCTCTTCCTCTGCAGCCATCCGTATCTTTCTTTTTAACTCCGGATTAGTAACCACACAAAAGGTCCATGGTTGCTTATTGGCACCGCTTGGGGCTGATCCTGCTGTCCGAATAATATTTTCCAAGATTTCCGGATGGAACGTTTGTTCAGAAAATTCGCGAATACTTCTGCGAGTTTTCATTTCCTCATAAAAAGAAGATGCCCGACTTCGCATTTCTTCTTGATCCAATTTCATTGGATTGTAGTCTATAAAGCGATTTTCAGTCATGAAACTTCCTGGATTTTCATTTAGATGTTAAAGCACTCTATTACTATTTGAAGATTATAGAGCAATAGTCTTGTGACGTAATAACACACTTATGTTGCCTAAAAAAGCTGTTGCTTTGCGCAAGTTTTCAAAATGAACCATCAGACGAATCGTTATTCGCGCCACTTCGCGTTGCCGGAATTCAGTGATCAGTCTCAGCAAAAGCTGGAGCATGCCAGCGTGCTTGTGATTGGCTGCGGAGGACTCGGTCATCCGGTCCTGCAATACCTTACAGCCGCAGGAGTCGGAAATATCGGGATAGTTGATGACGATGTAATAGAATTAAGTAATCTGCATCGACAGGTGCTTTTTACGGAAAAAGATTTAGGGCAGAAAAAAACAAAAGTGGCCCTAAAGAGATTGCAGGCAATGAATTCAGGTGTGCAATTGAAAGATTATGATTGCAGGATACACGCTCAAAACATTCTTTCCCTGATCGAACCATATCAGATTATTGTTGATTGCACTGATAATTTTCCGGCGAGGTATTTACTGGATGATGCCTGTGCCATTTCCAGCAAAAAACTCGTGTATGCCGCAATCTATCAGCATGAAGGGCAGGTCAGTGTATTTGACTCCAAGGCTGGATTTAGATATCGCGATATCTTCCCTACTCCACCCATTGCGGGTTCCATCCCTGATTGTGACACCGGAGGAGTGCTCGGCACACTTACAGGAATTATTGGAAACATTCAGGCGAATGAAGTGATCAAGCTCATTACCGGAATAGGTGACCCACTGATAGGCAGGTTATTGATGTTCAATATTCAAACGTATGATTCCACCATTGTTCACTTGAAAAAAAACGACGACATAAAATCTGAGATTACTGAACTTCTCGAGGATTACGCAGAATTTTGTAGAATACCTGATAGCAACAAAAACAACCAAAACATGAAAGAAATATCCATTTCAGAGTACAAAGAAATGTTGGACAATCGCGAAGATTTTCAATTGATAGATGTGCGAGAGCCATATGAGTTCGAAGAATTCAATCTCGGAGGAGAATTGATTCCGATAAATACAATTCCTGAGAACTACAACAAAATATTTCGCGATAAAAAGGTCGTGATTCATTGCAGGGCCGGATCAAGAAGTGCGCAGGTCATCCAATATCTGGAGCAAACACACGGCTTCGAAAATCTCTACAATCTGTCTGGCGGTGTGCTTGCCTGGAAAGGACATTAAAATAATCATAGCACTTAAAAAAGAGGAGTTCACATTTGTATCTCCTAAATTTGGCGCTCCTAACGAAACTGACTGGTGCAAAAGAAACTCCGGAGTAAAATTTATCTTTCTGATGAAGGATTTGGACATATTGTGCGTCAGCGCGCAGTAGTGGAAGATCTGCTGTTGGCGATGCCAGATACCAATATTACCGTCCAAACGAAAATGCAAATCGCTGCTGCCGGTAGATTTATTCCCGGTGCACAATTGATTGAAAGATTCAACAATATCCAGTGGGATAAAAAAGCGAATGGTTCACCGGATCTCCAGAAAATTTCTACCCGATACAAAACTTACATAGAAACTTCCAGACAATTTATAGAAAAAGAACTGGAAGACTTTTCTTACGACTATGTCATTTCAGATTTTGTGTATGAAGCTTTCGAAGTAGCCCGACAGGCTAAGAAGCCGTCATTTGGTGTAGCGCATTTCACCTGGGATTGGTTTTTTTCGAAATTATATCCGCCACCGGTTCACACAGATGTCATCAATCATTTTATGAAAATGGCATCGCTTGCTACCCGATTGTATTTTCCTCCATTCACACCCGAAGAAATTATTCATCACTACAAAGGCAAAGCAGTAGAAGTGCCACTGATACTTCATCATAAAATTGAACACAAAGTGAGCAACTACCACGACAAATTCAAGGTTCTTATCATGGACAGTGGCGCCGGAGTTCTGAGTGAATCAATCAAAAAAGCACTGAAAAGCGTGAGACAACTTGACGAATTTTTGTTTTTCGTTTCAGATAAATTTGAAGTGGATCAGTCAAATGTTCGCACCATTCCTTCGAGCGACTTGATGGTGGATTATGTTGCAGACATGAATCTTGTTATCGGACGTGCCGGATTTAATACGATATCGGAATGTGTTGGATTGCGCACTCCGATGCTTCTGATAGGTGAAGCAATGAATCCGGAAATGAATGAAAATATTTTACTCCTGAAAAAACAACACCTCGGTTCATTCATCTCTATTGATACTTTTGAAAAAGGATTGGGCAAATTTTTACCTTCCTTTCTAAAACATGAATACGGACACATTCAGTCGACGATGCAGGATCATGAAATCGCAACGAATGGTGCGGAAGTGATTGTGCAAGACATGATGAATTATCTATGAGAGTGATCGCAATCATACCGGCCCGTGGTGGATCGAAGCGCCTTCCGAAAAAGAACATTTTTCCATTGAATGGCAAGCCGCTCATCGCTTACACTATCGAAGCATGCAGGGCATCGGCCTACATCAACGACATCTATGTAAGTTCAGACGATGATGAAATTCTAACCGTCGGCGAACAATTCGGTGCGAAGGCCTTGAAACGACCTTCCACGCTAGCGGACGATCACACGCCAAAAATCATCGCCATCCGTCAAGCAGTAAAAGATGAAAAAATTGGTGAGATGAGTAAAGATGATATTGTCATTATTCCTCAAGCAAATTCACCACAAATCACGAGTGCACAAATGGATGCGGGTCTAAAGCTTTTGATTGAAAATAATCTATGGGAAGTGATGAGCGCCGATAACAATGGTATCCAAAATGCCGCATTCAGAATCGTGCGTTATCATGCATTGTTCAATGAATTTCTGAGCGCTCATTGCGGCTTTGTGGTTGCTGACAACATTGATGTGCACACGCAGGCAGATATTGATTGGCTGATGCAGCATCCAGCGAAAAAATAAATATCATTCATTGAAGGAGTTGTGGATTTTCAGCGAGCAAACTTCCACTTTTCTCTCCATTTCAGAGTGGGCTTTTCAATGAGAAAAGAAAATAATATCCCGATTGACAAGGAGGAAATCAGATAAACGCAAGTTGCTGTCATCCCTGAAAATCCAAATCTGTAGAGTTCTTGGCCCACCAGAAGATGCCACAGATAAATGGAATATGAATGAATCCCAATAAACGCAATCAACTTCGGAAAGGCATTGATTAAATTGTTGTTGTTGAAAATCGTTAGGGTTTTGATTTGTGAAGCATAGAGGACCAAAATTCCAAAACCAACATTCATCAGAGTGAGCCCAATTGTATTCATCACAAATGAACCACCCGAAAAGACAAAAGGTGGAGATATCAGTATGAGCATCAATAAGACAAAAATCAAACGGTATTTTTTCAAAGTGACTTCGAATTGTCGAAAACGAATCAGGTAAGCGCAGATGACACCAATAATAATTCCGTCCATCCTCAAGTGAGTCGAAAAGAATGCAAACTCACTTTCTCTTTTCGGAAAACAAACAATGAAACGCATGACCAGAGTGCAGATAAGTATTGAAATCAACCAAAATAAAAAGCGCTTCCCAGATGAAGATAATTTACGGATGCGCCATCCTGCGATCAAAGCCATAGCAAGATAAAAATGTTCTTCAACAGCAATGGACCAGGTATGCGTCCAAACGTGAGGTAAATAGCTCTGAAGAAAAAAGACTTCCGCTAATATGATTCGTGGCTCATAGGCAAGATCGTGGAAATAATAATTGACAGCGAGGGAAATGATCAGAAAGAAATAAAACGCGGGATAAATTTTGATACCTCTTCGAATAAAAAACCTTTTTGCATTGAATTGCCCTGTCTTTTGAAACTCTCTGAATACGAGTCCTGCGATGAGAAATCCACTGAGAACAAAAAAAAGATCGACGCCAATCCAACCAATTTTATGTAACACACTTTCATCTGAAGTATGGCGAAACAGCACCAGCACAACAGCCACTCCTCTGATAAAATCTAGACCCTGAATTCTCATTTGACACTCAGCCTGAAGTACTGACTATTTTTTTCTGGCGACAACGGTGAAGATGTCAAACAAAGTTGGTCGTGTTTCCGCGAACCAAATTTTTGGATTGATTTCCGGACCTTGATTCAAAGCGAGTCTTTGTTTTTTATGACCAATAAATTTTTTGTACACCGATGGTAAAATCGTGAGATTATTGATTTTGCCGACTTTGAGCACAGCATCAATTTCGTATCCGATTTTTTCAAAGAACATTTTCATAGAACGTTCGTCGAAATAATAAGTGTGTTGTGCATGAATATGATACCACCAGCTTCTGAATATTTTGTATCCAACAGAGCCGATATCCACAGTCTGTATCACCATATAGTCGCCCGACTTTTGATATGCCGAAAGTTTGCGTAAGTCCCCAATTGGATCCAGCAGATGTTCAATCACATCTGTCATAGTAACCAGATTAATTCTTTGCTGGTTGATGTTTTTCATCACATCTTCCAGATTGTCTATTGTTCCCTGAAAAACATTTTTGAAACCACTATTGGCAGCAGTCTGAACGCACAACGGATTGTATTCAATGCCATACGAATTGAATTTGTTTCTCCGCAAGACTTCAGGTAAAATTCCATATCGTGTGCCGATATCCAGTGAAACGGGCAAACCGACCTGAGAGAAATTACACTTTTGGCGGATGAGTTCGATGAGCGGTCCGAACTTATGCTTCGCCACAGACTTCTCCAGATCGATCACAGACTCAACGCTGTCTGTATAAAGCAAACCCAATTTTTCTCCC
Source organism: Flavobacteriales bacterium (assembly GCA_031417525.1). GTDB lineage: Bacteria > Bacteroidota > Bacteroidia > Flavobacteriales_D > Sanyastnellaceae > JAIBBG01. Next base: position 72,852 of record JANOVT010000332.1, read on the forward strand.
AGAAATCTTGGATTCTGAAATATGAGCCGGCAGTTGTCGCACTTTACAATAGTCAGGTCGACATGCTGTCTTCCATCCCATGGGTAGGTGATGTAAGTTTTATGGCTATAAAAATCCGCTGGATAATGATGAAGCAAACTGAAGTTTTTATTGCCACAGAAGTTGCATTCACTCACCGACTGCTGGACCGATTGTTCGCTCATAAATGATGAAGTAACAGGAAAAAGACAATCATGATCAGAAATAAAATATTACACCAGCACGGCGTAAGATTGAGCACCGCTGTACTTATTCCGTTCAATGCGAATATTCTGCAATCCGAAAGCTTCACGTACCGCAATAGTTTCACCAGGGAATTCTCGGTCATTCAATTCGTCAAAACCAATGACGGTGCCTTTAGTGACATATGGTTTAATTAACTCAAGGCATTTCATCGTTGGTTCATATAAGGTCATATCAAACCATGCAAAAGCGATGATTGTTTCCGGATGCTCGCTCAAATATTTTTCCAATTCATCGATGGCATTGCCTTTACGCAGCGAATTTTTCTGAATGTGGGAAAGTGGGCTTTCGCCTTCATGAAAATTCAAAAGATCCATCAGATAATCCTCGTAACCGCTTGTCACTGCGAGTGAACCAGAAGCGATAATTTCATGTGCACCATCTTTCGCAGAAAGCACAGGAAATCCTTCAAACGTATCGAATCCGATCAATTTTCTGTTGTGGTTGAAAGGTTCATACAAGCCACGCAGATTGCTAAGTGTGACCAGATTTTGACCCCAACGAACACCGAACTCCATCATCACGCCATGCACATTCAGAATGTGATTTTGATACAAATCAGCAAAAAACAGATGTTTTGTCAATTCTTGTCTTTTCAGAAACAAGCCGGCATTCGCTACCAGTTCATTATCCGGAAGCGGACAATTTCGCATTGCCGAAGCAATTCTGGCTCTGCCGGTCAATTCCTTTTCTGAAGCCAGTGTTTTAATCTTAATGTCTTGTGCCATGAAGTGTTATGCGTTTTTGGAGTCGACAAAGATAGGTCCAGTGCCAATGTACTGACCATCAAACCATTTTTATTTTGAAGAAACACCGACATCATCGGTGAATTCGTAGTGGCTCATTGCTGGTCACAATGCCTACTTTTGCAAGCCAAATTAACTCGTACTACACATGTTTGTTATTTCAGAAATTTTCCCTCAACACGGCGGAAGCCTCGAGGTGGCCGAGCAGATGATTCTCCAGAGCAAAATGGCAGGAGCCGATGCTGTGAAAGTTCAACTCTATACAGCAACACAATTCGGTGCTGAGCGTGGATACCTTGAATTGAGCAAAGACGGACTCAAACGTCTGAGAGATTATGCCGGTACCGTTGGCATAAAACTTTTCGCCACGCCATTTACCATGGAAAGATTGGACTGGTGTCTCGAACTCGATCTGCCATACCTCAAAGTAGCAGCGCGCATGCACAAAGAGTTTCCTGAGCTGACGGCGGCCATCATGAGCCATAAAAAACCAACTTTCGTCAGCATACCATCGGATTCAAATCCGGATGACATCATCAAATTTGATCATTCCATTTATCTCTACTGTGTGGTTAAATATCCGACCCGCGTAGACGAATTCTCGATGCCAGATTTCAGCAAATCGATATTTCATGGAATAAGCGATCATACATTAGGCAATGCCGGCGCACTGTTCGCAGCGGCACATGGAGCGAAATATCTTGAGAAACATTTTACGCTCCGCAAATCGTTTCAATACGAAACCGAAAAAGCACACCTTGGCAGCATGGACATGAACGATCTTGCAGAAATCAAAAACACAGCGTTTGAATTCGAAAGAATCCGGAAAGTCCTGGGCTATGATAAGTGAGCTCAAAAGTGTCATCCGATCTTACTACAGGCTTGAATCTGCCTGGACATCTTCATCAAAAAACACAGATGAATACCTTGCTGCTACGTGTCTGTTCGAGTATCAATCCTATAGATTGCTTGAGTCGGATAAAACGGATGCACTGCTCGGATTCCGTGTATTTCTGAGAACAATCCGCCGCATTTTCAAATCTGATTCCGGCCTGATCCGATTCAATAAATCTTCTGATGCTCTTGTAGTCAGTGGAACTATTGCGATACAAGAACGAGTGACGGAATACATCAGGAGATCAGGTCATGTTGAGTTGAATACTTATGTGGCGAAAGACATCATGAACTTCGCAGGAGTAAGCAAGATCAAACTTATTCTGACACTACTACCATTCGCAATTCGCCAATCCTTTCGATGCATAGTAAATCCTTATCGTCTGGGCATCGCATTGAGCATCGCGGAAGTGGCGGAAATTGCATACCTCCTACACTACATTCAAGAAAATAAAATTCGCAAAGTGTTTGATTTTGTGCCTTACGAAATCGACAGCAACTTCATGTATCTAGAGTTGTGTGCGCATGAGGTGGAAGTTATCAAGATTCCTTCCTCCGGACCGTTGGCAACACATCACCGCATTCTTTTGGCAGATGAAGTTATTTTCAGTACACCTTATCACTACGAGGAGTATTTAAAATTTAAAGATTCATTCAAAGTAAAAAGTCAAATTTTATGGCCACCGGAACGCGCTTTCCAATATTACCCGCGCTATAAGAATGATCCTCCCAAGCCTGAACCTAAAACGCTGGGATTCTATTCGCATGGCGAGTGGCTGCGAAAGCAAGAGAAACACTCTGCTTATGGCGGACGGATAGGGGAAGCGGAAGAAACCATTTTGAATTATCTTGGGAAATATGTTTTAGCACATCCTGAATTCAAGCTGATCATTTTTCCGCATCCAAGAGAAATGAAACCTGAAGTGAAAGAAAGGATGAATGCATTTTACCTGAAAACCATTTCGCACGATCAATTTGAAATAGCGCAATATCAAGGTGGAACTACACAGCATTTTGATAAAATAGATATTGCCGTTGCTGCATTTAGCACCATACTGTACGAACGGCTTTACTGCGGATACAAAACGCTGATAGGCAACATGGCTATTTCTGAATTCCCGATGAATCGCAGCCCACTAAATAATATCTGCTTCAGAACATATGAATCCATGATGAGTATGATTGATGAGTATTCCAATCAAAGCGAAGCGCATTTTTTCACACGCACACAGCTCGAATCATTCAGAGCTGTTCATTATCCTGAACCATAACTTTCTGGACAATCTAAAATCGATTGAAGACACCAGAGCACATACTGATCATCAACTATGACTTTCCTCCAAACGAAGGAATTGGAGGAAGAAGATGGGCCAAGTTTTCGAAACAATTGGCGATTGAAGGTTATCACATACACGTCATCAAAGCGGATGCTGTGAATGATAAAAATATTTCTACCTGGAGTTCCGATGTCATCCATGAGAATATTCATATTTATTCTCTTCCAAGAAAATATCCGATCATATTTTCACATCCCAAGCCAGATTTGATATCGCGTGTGATGTATCGGTTTCAAAAGCTCAGGCTGGAAATTCAGGAAAAAGGAACCATCTATGACATCTCCATAGGATGGAAAAATAGTCTGCAACAAAAGATGCGCGAACTCATTTCTTCTTATCCAATAGTGAATGTCATCGCTACAGGAGCTCCCTGGAAAATGCTTGCGGATGTGGCGGAAATGAAAACGGAGTTTCCACAAATAAATCTGATCGTTGATTATCGTGATCCATGGCTAAACGCACTGAACTATGGAATGAAAGGACTTTCAACCGGCAGAAAAAAGGAAGAAGAAAGAAAACAAACCCTGATACTTGAAAACGCTTCGGTGATCATTTCGCCATACGCCTATCTAACAGCCGAGCTGAAACAATGGTCGGCTGATCATTGCAAACAACAAAGTCATTTTGAGGTGCTCACCCATTTTTTCGATCCCGACGATCTGACCAAAAGCATTGCTACAAAGCGAGATCAACTCACGCTGATTTATGGTGGCGACTTATATCAGGGAATAGAGAAAGAACTGGAGCAGATTAAAAATGAGCTTCTGGAATTGAAGGAAAACAATCCAACACTTTACGCTAAACTTCGAATCAAAATTTTCACGAATAAACATGGAGATAAAACATTTGAAGGGCTCACTTGTGTTGAAATAAATGCGGGCGTAGGAAAATTAATTTTTTCCGAAATGAGCGCTGCGGATGTCATTCTCATTATTCTTCCCCAAAACAAACGCAACGACCGCACGACAAAATTTTTTGAAAGCCTTCCGCTTCGAAAACCCTTTATGGTTGTTTCAGAAAGCGGAGAGGTGACCAAATTTGTGAGTGAGAATAAACTTGGTTTCATTTTGAATTCAACAGAAGGAAAATTTGAAACCATCTTACAAAATATTACTTCCGGCACGCATGAATTCGATGCCGAATTTGATATCCAGCCTTATAGTTTAAAAAATGTCACCAGGAAATTAATGGATCTTTTCAAGTGAAAATAATTTACTACAGCCCTCACCCACACATCAACATGTCTGCGCCAAGTGGCCCCGGAACTCATATCCGTGAAGTGATTAATGGATTTGAGCAACGTGGTCATACAGTAGTAAAATTGATAGCCGGCGGGACAGCTCTTGATCAAACATCGGCTTCCATAACCTTTAGGAAACGATCCTGGAAAAAGATGATTCCCAATTTCATCTGGCAAACAGCCAAAGACTATTCGCTCATTCGGCTTGATAAAAAATTGGAGGAACAACTCTCAGAATTGATCAAAGCGGAAAAGCCTGATTTCATATACGAACGTGCTTATTACCTCATGGGATCCGGATACAGAGCAGCCGAAGTGCATTCGGTGAAATATGCCTGTGAAATCAATGCTCCATACCCTGAAGAAAAAAGTGCGATGAGTGGTACGAGTTTGTTCGTGCAACGCTCCAAAAAAAACGAAACACTTCAGGTTCAGTCTTCCAACCGGGTTTTTGTTGTGTCGACTGCTTTAAAAAAATACCTGGAAAAAAGTTTTGGATCTGTACAGTCAAAAATAATTGTGACACCGAATGCAGTGAATCCAAAAAACATAGGATTGAATGCACAAACGCAAAAAGAAATTCGCACTGACACTGGCATTCAATCATCCGACAAAGTGATTGGATTTGTTGGTTCCATCTTCCCGTATCATGGCGTCGATGCGTTGATTGAAACTTTTGCGCAAATCCGCAAAGAGCGTGTCGATTCGATCAAATTACTCATTGTTGGAGATGGCGAAATTTTGAACGCTTTGAAACAACGAGTACAAGAATTAGGAATTGAGAGCGATGTTATTTTTACAGGAAACGTTCTTCATAGCAGAGTCTATGATTACATCGGCATCATGGATTACACCGTGATGGCGAGAAGCAATTGGTATGGTTCTCCTGTAAAAATATTTGAATATGGCATCATGAAGAAGTGTATCATCGCGCCGGATGTCGTTCCAGTAACTGATGTGATGAAAGATCAAGAAGATGGATTATTGATCAGCGATGATATCCTCTCATTAAAAAAAGCACTGGAATATTTTCTGGATCATCCAACAGAAGCATTCAGGATGGCTGAAAATTTCTATGAAAAAGTATCGAAAAAACATACCTGGCAGCAAGTGAGCGATAGCATACTGGAGGAAATGAAATGAAAATACTGATACTCACTGACGGGATACATCCATTTGTAATTGGCGGAATGCAAAAGCATTCCTTTTATCTGGCAAAAAATCTAGCTGAACAGAATCATCAGATAACTCTGATTCACTGCGTGGACTCGTCCAAAAAACTTCCAACAACGGATGAGCTTTCTTTGGTTTTCGGTGAGGATGCCATGCGGAATATCGAATTCATTTCATTAAAATTTCCTGCTCCGTCGTGGTATCCCGGTCACTATTTGAAAGAGTCATACTTGTATTCAAGGCAGGCATTTGACAAGGTGAAAAACCGGCTGTCAGAATTTGATTTCATTTATGGTAAGGGATTTACAACCTGGTACTTCCTGGAGAAAAAAAGCAAAGGCGAAAAAATGCCACCGGTGGGTATCAAATTTCATGGATACGAAATGTTTCAACCACCGGCGAATTTTAAAGGTAAAATTCACAACTGGTTGCTGAAAGGTCCCACGCTTTGGATTAATCAACACGCCGATTACGTTTTTTCTTACGGAGGAAAAATCACATCGATCATTCGTGAATTAGGAGTCAGAGAAAAAAAAATCATTGAAATTCCTACAGGTATTGAATCTTCCTGGTGCATTTCCAGAATTCAGGATCAAGGTCAGAAAGTCAGATTCGTTTTCATTGGCCGGTTTGAAAGAAGAAAAGGGATTGAAGAACTGACATCAGCACTGAGGGAATTGAAAGACACTTGTGATTTTCACTTTGACTTTATTGGACCTATACCTCCGTCTGTCAGGATCAAATCGGATAAAATTGACTACCATGGCTCAATCACCGATAAATCAGAAATTCAGCAAATACTGGACAAGTGTCAGGTGCTGGTCGTTCCATCTCATTCGGAGGGTATGCCAAATGTGATCATGGAAGGAATGGCGCGCGGACTGGCCATACTCGCAACGGATGTCGGTGCTGTAAGGTCAGTTGTTTCGGAACAAAATGGCTGGTTTGTAGCACCCGGCGATTCTCAGGCGTTGACTTTGATGCTTCGTAAAATTTCCGAAACTGACAGTAGTGTTATTCTGAGCAAACAACAACAATCTCTTAGTCAAATCAAATCATTTTTCTGGGATCGCATCGCTGCGAAGACCTCAGAAGAGATTTCCAAAAGGCTTCACTGAGGCTTATTTTCGCCGACGTGTCGTCAAAAATGGAGGTTTCAAAAACATACTTTCCGGGTCTGAATGCTCTGAGGTTTTTTGCTGCCTTCGCGGTTCTGATCACCCATGTCGAGCTCACCAAAAAAGTACTTTACCACGGCGATATCTATTGGCTAAAGATTGACTATTGGATACAAGGCAATGCCTGGCAATCTATCACACGAGATGGACCATTGGCACCGGTTCATTGGCTCAGTCCATTTATTACGAACGGCGGATACATGGGAGTTGTTTTCTTTTTTGTCCTGAGCGGATTTCTCATCACTTATCTTTTACTGGAGGAAAAAAGGGTGAGCAATACAGTCGCAGTCAAGAAATTTTATATCCGTAGAATTCTTCGCATCTGGCCGTTGTACTACCTGATAGTGATCCTGGGATTGTTCGCTTTACCACATATCGGCGCATTTGATATCAAATCACAGGAAACAGATTTATTCAGGCACTTTACAGCCAATGTGTTGTGTCACATATTTATGTTGCCAAATCTCGCATTTGCATTGGTGATGGAGGGAGCGCCAAACATCGGGCATCTTTGGAGCATAGGCGTAGAAGAACAATTCTATCTCATGTGGCCGGTACTTCTGAAATTTTCGAAGAAACCATTGAAGACCATTTTGATTTTTCTATTTGGAGTGATGGCGCTGAAAATTGGGGTCTACGTCATTCTGAATATAATTTTTCCGTCACCTCATCTTGATCCTGATCTGATGATTTCATCGCCCGCTGAAACGATCAAACGATTTGTCGGGTCGTTGAAATTCGAATCGATGGCACTTGGTGGAATCGGAGCATGTCTCATTTTTTACAGAAATGAAATTTTTCTGAAACTCATTTATTCCCGTCTTGTTCAGGTTTTTGCATTGCTGAGCATTCCTGCAATCGTGCTCTTTACCCCGAAAGCATTGTACGGTGCCTTATATTTGTTGTTCAGCTTTCCCTTTTTGATTATCATCATGAACGTAGCGGCGAATGAAAATTCAATTCTCACCTTGAGAAGCAAGGCGTTCGATTTTCTTGGAAGGATTTCATACGGTATTTACATGTATCATTTGATGTGCATCACGCTCTCTTTTCATATTCTGGATTATTTCATCCAATTCCCTACCAGGTTGCTGACATGGCACACTATGATGCTGTACGCTCTTTCCATTCCAATGACCATTGGTGTGGCTGCTATCAGTTATCATTTTTTTGAAAAAAGATTTATCATCCGGAAAAGAAAATACACCACCATCATTAGCGGAGACGACGCGAGGCCAGCATAAACATGTTTAAGAATTTTACCATATTCGCCATTTTCGCAAGTCTTTACGCATTCTCCTATGTGTTCTTCAAGGAACCGTTTGAGTTTTATCTGGCGTACTTCATCTTCATCCTTTACTTCCCGTTCTTTTTTGTGAAGTACGGTATTCCAAAATGGCCGGTGCTTGTTTTCCTTCCATTGCTGATCAGCGGAATAATGTACTGCCTTACGGGAGACAATACGACACAACAATTTTTCAAGATTTTTATCGGATTTTTCGCGTCCTGTATGTTCTATCACTATGTGGTGCAGGCGTTCGATTTCGATCTGAAATTGTTGTTTAAGTATTACATGAAATCAGCCTATATCGTGACCATAATAGGTGTTGTGCAGCTGGTATCTTATGCTGTCGGATTCAAGCCTGGTTATAACTACCTCTGGATTTTTAATAAATGGAATCCTAGTTTTGGAGGATTGGGTGTAAGGATGAGTTCGGTTCTTTCGGAACCGGCCTATTACGCAGCGGTTATTGCGCCTGCGTTTTTCGTGAGTGTGTATAATGTGACTCAACGAAAAAACATCTTCATCAATAAATTTCAGAGCTATCTGATCATGATCATTTATCCTCTGTCATTTTCAAGCCTCGGAATTCTCGCCATCTTTCTCACCATCATTTTTCTTCTGCTCAACCTTGGATTTTTGCGTTATGCAATCGTGTTCCTTCCATTGCTGTATGTCATCATCTCCTATTCGTATAAAAACGTACCCGAATTCCGAGACCGATGGGATGGAACCATTGAGATTTATACGACGGATAACATATATTCATACGATATCCATGGAAGTAGTTTTGTATTGTACAATAACTCTCACGTTGCGTGGCAAAATTTTATCCGGCATCCTTTGATGGGAACAGGTCTTGGCTCACATCCAATTGCATTCGATAAATACACACTCACAAATATTGAAGGAGCGGTTCAAATCGACTTCAACAAGATGGATGCGAACTCCATGCTGTTGCGACTTCTTTCCGAAACCGGACTATACGGTGTATTGATGATGGTTTCGCTGATCATTCGCTGCTGGATTTTTAAAAAGAGTGCGGCCGATGATGAGATCTGGGTGATGTCGAATGGTCTGGCGCTCATCATTATCATCTATCTGATTCGACAGGGACACTACTTCCTTAACGGCTTCCCGCTGTTTCTCTGGATGTTTTATTACCTCTACATCTATAACAGGCAGCGCGCAAGAGACCGCAAAGAAGGTATCAAAGAAGACGGTAGTCTTGTATCCGATGAAGCCATCGCCGGAGATCCCATTGTCCAAGCGCAAACTTGATTTTGCCGTAAGACCAATTCACTTCTATGTTTCTTCTGAAAATGATATTCGGTTCTTTTTTCGTTGAATTGAGCCCGGGGAAAGTGGTGAAATGAAATGTGTAGTTCTCTTCAATAGTTTTCTTCGCGAATGCGTTTATTGAAAAAAGCGTATCGATGGGAGAACAAAATGAATTGATTTTTTGACCGGTAAGATGCTGCAAATGCGTGCCGCTTTCCTTGACTTCTTTCACAACCATCGCGTCATCAGAATTTGCGCGAAGAAGGTGTGACATGGTATGTGAGCCTATGCTGTGCCCAGCACTCAAAAGTTGCTGAATGTTTTCTGCATTCATTGCAATAAAATCTTCCTCCAATTTATCAAATGAAGGATCAATGACCTGACGGATATTCTTCCGATAAAATTCTTTGGGGTTATTTGATTCTATAAAATCAGGAACCAGGAAAAAAAATGCGAAGACATTTTGACTTTGTAGGTAACTCGCTACATGAAGATTATTCTTCAATCCATCATCAAATGAGAATAGAATGTATGGACCATTCTTGAGTTCACTTCTGTAATAAGCAGGGAGATCGTTTGGCGATAATGGCTTGAAATGTTTCAATAAAAAAGACACAAGCTCTTTGAAACGATTCATCTGATCTGCCGGCGTTGAATGCATACAAAGTACGATCAGCTCATCCTTCGGATAAGTAAATCCACCGGTCAGCAATTCCAGATTTCCGGAAAAAGACTTATAAAACTCTATCAGTTGTCTTTTCATCACCACGTATCTATATCGCTCCGGAACATCCACCATTGACTCCAGTCTTTGATGGATTCAGCTGCTGGCCCTTTTGCAATGAAATAAATTGATTTTTCAATTTTACGAAATCCATTCTTTTCCATGGCATTCAGGAGAAATGGATCACCGGGATTGAGCGCACAACTCATCATGGTAAAGCTGGATGATTTTCGCACAGTGCGAATCAACTCCTCAAAAGCGCTTTGAATGAATTGTTCATCGCGATGCGAAGTAAGGAATTTGCCAATCACCAACTCCCGGATAATTTTTTTTCTTCTCTGGGCCTTCATTTCAAAAAAGGCATCCATTCCATTTTTCTTAAAACTGAATCGATAGAAATCGCCTTTTTCATAAACAAACCGATACTCGTCAAATGCTGCCAGTTGAGCAACATGAGTAATCTTGGCATCTGTTTCAAAATCAATGGCCGGCCTTGCGATTAATTTCCTTTTTAGTTGTTGTTCAGGATTTGAGAGAACGGACAACACGGGATTCAGTGGTTTCACGAACCATTGCAGATTAAATGGATTGAGCCATTTATTGCGGATGAACGAGTTGTAGGACGCCTCCACTGGAAAACCAATCAATAGTTCACAATTGAAACCGCTACCGGGTTCATGAATAAAATTGAGCATTTTCGCAAAAAGACCCTGACCTCTGAAGTCAGGATGAACCAGCGAATTTCCGCTTTGGTAGGATTTCAAAACTCTACCTTCCATTTTCACCGGCCAATAAAAAAAAGACTGAAAACCGGCCACTCTTTCACCTTCCAGCGCGACGATCCGGATGCACTTATCTTGCTGAAAAGGATGCTCATAGAACGCTCCAAACAAGGCGTCAAACTCGGCGATATCGGTTTTATATTCAAGATTGAAGAGCGCCACTACCTGACTACGCATCCAATCTTCATACTTTTGAATTGTCATACTGTTACTATTTGCAGAAGGCGAATATGAAAAGAATTCTTGTTCTCTATCGGGAATTAGCCGGATACTTTGTCGAATGTTTAAACCACTTGTGCGAAATGTACGATGTGGAGGCCGTTGTTGTGGCCTATCCTGTCAATTCAGATGCACCCTTTCAGTTTCATGAATCATCACGGATCAAGCTGATTAACCGCTTCGATTTAAGTGACAGGGATTTGAGTTCACTGGTTCAGGATAAAAAATTCAATCTGATCTTTTGCGGCGGATGGGGCGACAAAGGATATCTGGCAGCGCTTAAAAATCGACAATCACTGGCACTTCTGGGATTCGACAATCAATGGAATGGTTCACTCAAACATATCGCCTCAGCTCTGTATGGTCGCATGAAGATCAAACCGCTTTTTGAATACGCTTTTGTGCCAGGAGCAAAACAAAAAAAGTTTGCACAACACCTGGGCTTCTCTGATTCAAAAATAATCAACGGGGCATACTCATGTGATGTTCCAAAATTTGCATCTGTTTATGAATCGCGCAAACAGCGAGCAATTTCAAAAAACAAAAAACTCATTTACGTCGGCAGATATGCGGAGGAAAAATTCATTCGTCCGTTATGGGAAATCATGAAACAATTGAGGGAAACTGGCACCACCCATTGGGAATTGCATTGTGTGGGAAAAGGTCCGATGTGGGATGAGCGTCCTGAATTTCCAGGTATTCACCACCATGGCTTTATGCAACCTGCCGCACTTTATGAGTTTATGAAAGATGGCGACGCATTTATTCTTCCAAGTACATTTGAACCCTGGGGAGTTGTCGTTCATGAATTTGCAGCAGCCGGATATCCAATGATTCTGTCAACCGCAGTAGGTTCTGCCGAAATTTTTCTGAAAGACACTGAAAACGGATGCTTGTTTAAATCCGGAAACATCGAAGACCTGCGTAAAAAACTAATTCTGCTGTTTTCATTGCCAGACGATTCTTTGAAACAAATGAGTCAGAAAAGTTCGCAACTTTCCGCACAAATAACTCCTGACACCTGGGCAAAAAGTTTATACGCAATCATGTAATATGGCAAAAATTCTCATCACCGGTGGCGCCGGATTTGTGGCAAGTGCGTTGGCAGAAAAATTAGCATCCAATCCTGACGACCAGATTGTGATCGTTGATAATCTGATTTCCGGTTCCATGAAAAAGGTTCCGGTGTCTACACACAAAAACATCCATTTCATCAAATGTGATGTCAACAATTTCAACGATATCTCCAGCGTCTTTTTTGCCTGGAAATTCGATTATGTGTTTCACTATGCAGCTTTGGTGGGCGTCAAAAGAACACTTGCGAATCCGGTAAAAGTGCTGGATGACATTGAAGGAATAAAAAACCTGCTCAATCTGTCAAAGAATACCGGAGTGAAGCGCATCTATTATAGCAGCAGTTCAGAAGTGTATGGAGAACCTGTTCAGATTCCTCAAAACGAACATACCACACCTTTAAACTCAAGGCTTCCATACGCGATCGTCAAAAATTTGGGCGAAGCTTTTTTGAGATCTTATCAGGAAGAGTTCAATCAGGAATACACTGTCTTTAGATTTTTCAATACTTATGGTCCAAAACAGAGCGAAGATTTTGTGATCTCCAAATTCATCCGGACAGCGCTTGCCGGAGAAGACATAACGATTTATGGTGATGGATTACAGACACGCACATTCTGCTACATCGATGACAACACGCTCGCCTGTGAAAAAATATTTCGTCAGCATCTTTTTGTGAATGATGTCGTGAATATTGGTTCCGACATCGAAGTAACTATTCTTGAACTTGCAGAAACCATCATCAGACTTTCGGACTCAAAATCAAAATTGATTCATCTTCCACCGCTGCCGGAAGGTGATATGACACGACGCAAGCCCGACATCGCAAAAATGAATAAAATTCTTGAAAGGCCATTGTTGCCGCTTGAGCAAGGTATTCAAAAAATTCTGACAAGCTGGAGGAACAACTGATGTGTGGAATCAACGGCATATTTTCAATACCTGATGAGGACAAAGCCACTGAAATGGTGCGCAGGATGAATCAGTGCATCGCTCATCGCGGTCCTGATGCAGATGGTATCTGGGCGAATGATCAATGCGTGCTTGGTCATCGAAGACTTTCCATCATAGATACATCGCCAGCAGGCAATCAACCATTTTTTTCTGCAGATAAAAAAATCACCATGGTTTACAATGGTGAGATTTATAATTACATCGAACTGAAGAAAGAATTAAGTTCTTCGTTTTCGTTTGTGACAGAAAGCGATACAGAAGTCATGATTGCCGCTTATCAAAAATGGGGCATTGCCTGCATTGAAAAATTCCTTGGCATGTTTGCTTTCGCGCTTTGGGACGAAGATCAAAAAACACTTTTCGTAGTGCGCGATCGCATGGGTGTTAAACCACTTTATTATGCAACCAAAAATGGACAGCTTCTCTTTTCATCTGAAATACGCGCACTCCTTTCAACAGGATTAGTTGACAAAAAAATAAGTAAGGCATCTCTCGCCGACTATTTGCGCTATCAGACGGTGCATGCACCAAACACGATCATTGACGATGTAAAAATGCTGATGCCGGGTCATCTGATGAAAATTACATCGGCGGGTGTTGAAACCACTTGTTATTGGGATCAGGAGAAAAACGCCAGCACTCAATCGAGAGAAGAAGACATCACAACCATACGAAAAAACATTCATGACTTATTGAGATCAAGTGTTGAAATCCGAATGAGGGCTGATGTTCCATTCGGTGCCTTCCTGTCGGGCGGAATCGACTCCAGCATCATAGTTGGCTTGATGAGTGAAATTTCACGACATCCGGTCAAAACATTTTCAATCACCTTTCATGAAAAAGAATTTGATGAAAGTCCGTATTCAGAAATCATCGCGAAAAAATTTAATACCGATCACCTGCCAATAAAATTACATGCCAGTCACTTTTTAAATTTGGTGCCGGAAGCTTTGCAGGCTATGGATCACCCGAGTGGTGATGGACCCAATACTTATGTTGTTTCAAAAGTGACACGAGAAGCAGGTGTAAAAATGGCCCTCAGCGGATTGGGAGGTGATGAAGTTTTTGCTGGTTATGACATTTTCAAACGCATTAAAAACCTTGAATCAAAATCGTGGATGAATTTGATTCCAACATTTGCACGCAAAGGTGCGGGTGATCTTTTGCGCAAAATCCGCCCATCTGTTTCTTCAGAAAAAATCGCAGCGATACTGAGTGAAAAAAAAATAGATTTTGCACATTTTTATCCTCACAACAGGCAAGTACTTCCGGAATACGAAGTGCAAAAGCTTTTGCACAACGAAACCTTGCCCTCCAATTTTGTTGCACTGCTTTCTGAAAAAATTCAGTTGTCTCACTTGCCAACCCTTTCAAAAGTAAGTGTCGCAGAAATGAGTACCTACATGCAGAATGTCCTATTGCGAGATGCAGACCAGATGAGCATGGCACATGCACTGGAGGTTCGTGTGCCTTTTCTCGACCATCGATTGATTGAATATGTGCTCGGCGTAAATGATGACGCTAAATATCCTCATTCACCGAAAGAGTTACTCACTAGTTCCTTCGCTGATTTACTTCCCAAAGAAATCATCGATCGTCCCAAAATGGGTTTCACATTTCCTTGGGCCATTTGGATGCGCAATGAAATGAAAACTTTTTGCGAAGAAAATATCGCGTCATTGTCACAAATAGAAAATCTGGATGCCGATGCCGCTATGCAACTCTGGAAAAGATTTTTAAATCAGGATACTTACATTACCTGGTCGCGAATCTGGCCATTGGTCGTTTTAGGACACTGGGTAAAACAACACGATGTACACTGATAAAAAAAGAATATTGGTTTTTACTGACTGGTATTTACCCGGATACAGAGCCGGCGGACCGATCAGATCACTTGCCAATATGGTTGGTGCATTGAAGCATGATTTTTTTATAGTTACCCGCAATACGGATCACCATTCTACAATTCCCTATCAAGGAATTTCACCCAACAAATGGATTAAACTTTCAGAAAATGTGCAGGTGATTTATTTGGAAGAAGACAATCTCACTTCATCCACATTTGAAAAAATATTTGCCGAGCAGCAAGTAGACAAAATATATTTCAATTCACTTTTTTCGCCACGGTTCACGCTATTGCCTTTGCGCATTGCAAAAAAAATGGGCCTCACATCGAAAATCGTGTTAGCTCCGCGTGGCATGTTGAAACCCGGAGCACTATCGATCAAAGCACGTAAGAAAAAACTTTTTCTATTTCTTGCCAAGCTGACCGGACTGTTTAATGGCATTCGTTGGCATGTCACAAGTGAAGATGAAAAAATCGGAGTAGTTAAACATTTTCCGGCATCAACAGATATTCGAATAGCACCGAACCTTTCGAATGTACCGTTGAATAAGCCGACCAAACCTTTCAAGAAGCAAGGCGAGTTGAAACTGATTTGTATTGCCCGAATCAGTGCAGAAAAAGGTATTCTGGAAGCCATTCGTTTCTTGCAAAAAATGAAAACAGATGGATTGGTGAGTTGTGATTTTTACGGCACACAACAAAATGCAAGTTATCTCGCAGAATGCCAGAAGCTCGCAGATTCCATTGCTCATGTAAAAATTCGTTTCACAGGAGAAATTCCACCCGCTGAAATTCCGGAGGCATTAAAGCAATACCATTTTTTCTACATGGCGACATTGGGAGAAAATTTCGGTCATGCCATTTCCGAAGCCTTAACGAATGCGACTCCGGTGATCATCAGCGATCGCACACCCTGGCGTGATCTGGAGAAAAAGAATGCCGGATGGGATCTGCCGTTGGAAGAAAATAAATTTGAACGCATACTCGATCACTGCCTTCAGATGAACAACAGCGAATATTCGCAACTTTGTGATGGCGCGTATCATCATGGCCGACAAGTGGCGTTGGATCATGCGAGTATTGAGGCGTGTTACAGAATATTTGAGTGAATCGATAATGTGATGATGTGATGATGTGAAAATGGTGCCTCTATATTACTTGCAAGCAACCACCCAACTTATGCTGTCATCCAAAAAAATGTTGAACCTTCTACCTTATCATCAAACCTTCAATTCCTCTTTGACTCTTTGACTCTATGGCTCAAATAGAACATTTCACAATTCAATAACGGCACACAAACCATAACTCTGCTTACTTTCCGTCCCTATTTTCAACTCCATGAACATCGTCATTCTGTCGAGAGACACTAAACTCTATAGTACCAAAAGACTTGTTGAAGCGGCAGAACAGCACGGCCATCAGGTGCGTGTGATCGACCACACCAAATGCAATTTGGTGATTGAAAAGAAAAAGCCGAAAGTGATTTATCGTGGTGAAGAATTGCAGGACGTACATGCGATTATTCCCAGAATCGGTGCTTCAGTTACGTTTTACGGAACAGCTGTTGTGCGCCAGTTTGAAATGATGCATGTATTCAGCGCTATTGAATCGCAAGCGCTGGTGCGTTCTCGCGACAAACTGCGCAGTATGCAAATACTTTCACGTGCAGGTTTGGGACTTCCGAAAACCGTTTTCACCAACTACTCCAAAGACGTAGAAAAAATTCTGGAAGAGGTGGGCGGCGCACCGGTTATTATCAAATTGCTTGAAGGTACACAAGGACTTGGCGTTGTGCTCGCTGAAAATGACAAAGCGGCTATCAGTGTGATCGAAGCATTTAATGGTTTGAAAGCACGTGTCATCGTTCAGGAATTCATCCGCGAAGCAAAAGGCGCCGACATTCGTGCATTCGTCATCGACGGACATGTGGTAGGTGCCATGAAACGTCAGGCGAAAGAAGGAGAATTCCGATCGAATCTGCATCGCGGCGGAACGGCGGAAGTTGTTACGCTCACTCGTCAGGAAGAAATTACAGCTCTCAAAGCAGCAAAAGCATTGGGACTCGGAATCGCCGGTGTCGACATGTTGCAAAGTGAACGCGGTCCACTCATTATTGAAGTCAATTCTTCACCCGGATTGGAAGGAATAGAGAGAGCTACTCAAAACGATATCGCCGGAGAAATCGTGAAGTATCTGGAGAAACACGTTTGATTTTGTTGGAAAAAGAAAAAACCACCATACACAATCAACTTGGCTCTGAACTCCAAACTTTGAACGCTGAACTATTCAACTACGTTGTGGTTGGAATGCGCGCGCGCATTCAATCCCGGGTAAAATTAAACTGTCCAAATTCTGCGAATTTTTCCTTGTTGAATTTCAACCGGGGCTAATAATGAACCGCAGTCGTGGTTCGGTGAATGGCAATTAAACATTTAAGTGGCGCGAACAAAATTAGTACTCACAAAAAAAATTGCACTCAAAGACGGCCGTTTCTATTCTGGCACTTCACTTTTTAATGACGATTATGTGATCTTCCACAAGATTTCCGGTTGCTATTCGAAGTATGTATTGGCCTGGGGCCAAATTATTCAACTCTATACGTGTGCCGGAGCTTGCGGTGAGCTGTTTCTGATGTATGACTGTTCTTCCACTCATATCCAAAAGTGTGCATTGAAGTACGGCACCTTCCTCGATACCTGCGATTTGGACATATCCCGAAGCTGGGTTGGGATAAACTGAATATTTTCCTTCAGAAATGGCCAACCTGTACATAGGATCATCACCACACGCGACAAATGTGACTTCATTCGGTGAATCAATCCATACCCCGAAATAATAATCGCTGACCTCATATTCGAGCAAAGGCGGATAAGATTCGGTATTCACATCCATTATAACGGAATCCGGTGAACTTTCATCCAGGACATATTGCTGATATAGACTCAATTCCAAATCCACAGCCTGAAGCCAATGATTGAGTATTGCCTGTCGACTTGAATCAAGTTCGCAATCTCCCAGGTTTGCGAATATTTCTCTGGCAACAAGCGGTTTGCCTAATGTTCTGAAAAGTTGTCCTTTGTTTAACTCCAATGCAAACTGCAGTCTGAAAGTGCTATCAGTAAGAGCTGTATCCGTCATAAGATTCAGGATGTCCACATACTGATCGACGGGAATCTGAAAAGCATTGGCATTATCGGCAATAGTCAATGCGTCATCTACAAACATTTTTTCCATGATGGATTTCATTTTGGTAGAAGCCTTATACATTTTTTTGCGTATTGCAAAATTTCCTTGATCCAGACTATCCGTGAGAATTTCATGCAATAAGTGAATAGCCATAGCATCATCACCACTGCTGTCCGCTAATTCACGCTGCGACCATGCAAAATAAACTGCACTATCTAGCGGTATATGATCAAAGTTCAGCGTAGTAATAAATGGATCGTTTGGATCAAAATTCCGGAGCATGGCATTGTTTGAAGGAACGGGAGATAACGACAGCCTTCCATTCTCACTCATAGAAAGGCGTTCGTGGCCTTCAAAAGGACATTCTTCGTATGGAGCCATAAGATTTGTACCAGCAAAAATGATCTCACAGGATGCCTGACTGGCGCAGCTACCCAATGTATGCACTTCGAACAAACTTGCCGGCGGCGTAGTGATACTACCACCCCAATAATTGTGATCAGCGCTAATCACCGCAGTGCAAGCACTCGTAATAGGGCAAGGAATATCAATGGTGCCCATCGCAATAAATTCGTTGGCACCTGAAAAGTCATTTGCCCCTTTCTCAATGTCGACAACGATAGCCACATCGAGTGCCATGATGTAATCGACATCATTGAAAATATTGTTCCCATTATTGTCACGAAGATCCATATTTAGTTCGCACTGTTCGAGGTAGATTGCACTTTCTAGTGCTCCGAAAAAAGAACAAGCGACCGACAATCTTCCACCGAATTTAAATAATGCGGTTTCACCATTCTGAAAATTGCATTTAGAAACTATAATTTCAACCAGACTTTCATCTTCCACCTGAGCATCTGCACCATCAAATTCACAGTTTATAATCCTACTCACATGATCTAGATCCTGACTACTGACCCACGCCTCGTCAAATGAACATCCGTACAAAAGATAAGATCCCATAATCGGCGTGATTCCTGTGTTTGGCCCGATAAAGTCGCTTTCACCCACAGTGAGATGGGCATCAACAGTTCGTATCTGAACCCCTTCAAAAACACAAGCTTCGAAATCCGCGTTGTCGTACCATGCGGAGATATACGCAGTAGACCATTGTGAGGCTCCGCCGGTTTCATCTCTGAATGTAGTGTTCATTGCGATAACATCCAGATCAGTTCGAATACTTCCATAATTGGTCAGATCAACCAAACAATTTTCCAGCTCAATCGAGCCATCCTGAAAGTCCGCATTTTGAAGATGAGCATAATCATTCATTTTCAGCAGCAAATCATGCGACCCAGTGCCAAGAAACTTGAGCACTGAACCTGGTTTTGTATGTAACACGTTTTCGGTTCCGGGAAGGATTTCAACATAACCGGTCATCCAATCATCCTGACCTATCAAGAGTTCCTGATTTTCATCGATCCATAATTCTCCGCCATCGAATTGCAGCACAGCATTTTCACCGCGAAGTGATATGGCCACGTTTTCATCGGGATCGCAAATAAGTTTGCCACCTGTCTCTATAATAATGATTCCGCCGTCTTCTACGATCAATTTGGCCTTTTTATGGATATGAAGTTCCGCTCCCTTGCCTATCACAAGTTTGCCACCATCATTCACAACGAGTTCACCTGAGCTCTGTATAAAGATGCGGCTACCTGCATGAATAAACACTTCAGCAGGATGGCCTGCATCAGCGATTTCAAAAAGTCCATCCGGTTCAATGATGATGTCCACAGGCTCGCATTCTAAAGTGTAAACCATGAAGGATTCTGCCTCAGTATAATCATCTCCGCTCTCACCCCAATGAACCTGTGCGTCTTTATTGATGAATAACTCCCCACCACTTTCAATGTTGAGTTCAGGACCATGGAGGATGTGGTAGCCTGGAAGGCCATAGTTGAAACTGGCGTTCGTTGGATTCCCTGATTCTGGAATAACTGAAAGTTGTGCGTAATCATCGTCTCTGAGCACCTCGTTTAGAATGAAAGCTGAGTTTAGGTCGGTGATTTCCGTGTGACGCTCGTTGTCATGAGTTCCGAATTCATCCAAAGGAGCACTAATATATGAATCAAAGTGCTTCTGTTCTGGATAGTTGTTAAAATAATCGGCAACAATCATATATGGATCTTCATTATTTAATCCTAGCGCACTCGGCGTTGAGATAAAACTCTGTTCATCACGGTAAACTGCGCGTTCCACATCTGAACAAGCGGCGTCTGTAAATAAGTTACTATGAAATTCGCGATTAATTGCCAGCGCAAAATCACGAATGGAACCGGTTGTACCCCCTGGTGAATAGTCATAGTTAGGCAGTTCTGAAGGCACGAATCCATCGCCTACGGAAAAAAGTTTTCTAAAATCTCCAACATCGTTTATTTCTGAAGCACCGGTTGTATTACCAGGTAAAGGATCCATTAACATCTTGAACAAAGTTCCTGAAAAAGTAATGTATTCATTTATTTCTATGGTTCCACCACAGGTATAATCCATCAAGTGATCGGAGGGATCGAGTCCCACCCCTAAATCATTACCATTCGACACAGCAATAATTCTGCATTTCTCCGGGTAACCCAGATCATCAAGATTTGAATACCAAGTATTGCGGTCATTAATGCCTTCCTCAACCACCTGGTAATTCAGTAATTGCTTTGCAGCAACAGAACCCAAAAGATGATCCATCTTGAACTGCGCTCCCTCGGAACCATTTTCGGCCAAAAATTTTATGGCGCGCTGCAATGACAAGGAAATATATGCTCCGGCATGGGGTGAGTCTATGGAAATCCACAAGCGACAACAGTGCGGAACATCATTTTGTTCCATAGTACAAAGTGCATGGCGCGATATCTGACCTCCCATACTGGCTCCGGCAATTACTAAAGGTTCATTACCCGTCTTGTTTTCATTGCACAAACCGATTGCATGTTGCAGGAGCTGGGAGTTCAACACCATATCTGCCGCTCCATCTAGGAAATCAACCAGCACGAGATCATAACCATTCGCCATCAATTCATCGAGGGCAGCGGGCAGCTTTTCAAGCATATTGTAACGATAATCTTCCGCGTCATCCGTGTTAGAATCAATGAAACCACTGTAAAATTCGCACCATCCGAAAGTGCCATGGCGGAAGTCTTCGTTAATAGGGAAATTGTCGTCATCCACGCCGAAGTCAATTCCCTCAACAAAAATGAAAGGTTTGTTGAATTCATTGTCATTTCCAAGCTTTACAAAGAGGTGCGCTCTTCCTCCTCCAACGGGATCCGTGATCTCGAAATCTTCCGGTAGCCATGCTATTGCATCAGGATAATCGACAACAGGTGTCAATTCATCGCAAGGATTAAACTCCCTGTCCTCCCTTAATTTGGAGAGGCTTCTAAATGTGCCTATGCCCGTTCTTACGATTTTCAATCTCATTTCTGTCCTGTCTTCTACATTGGAAAAATCAATCTCAATGACTTCATCGAGTTCAATAGACCGATATCCATTTCCATCTCCAAAGTCCACCAGGATGGAATCCGGTAATGATCCTCTGTTTGTGATATAATGCTCTTCATCTAACCTAAAGAGCATAGTATCTTTTTTGAAACGGCTGGTATAGCACCAAAGTATAGCAGCATCTTTTTCCACATAAGGACTTTCTGTGCGCAAAGGATTGTCGTAGTATTTACCATCGATATAATAGATGAGGCTATCGGTGAAGACTGAATCTACGAAATCGTGATAGGTTATATCAAGTATGGCCAGAGGATATGCTCCCGACTCTATAGAGGTTTCCACCATATTGTCCCTGAATTTTGACACTTTGCTGATATAAACAGTGCTATCCAGGCATGCTATGTCGAAACGAACAAAAAGATCAGCTGCTACGAAAGGGTTTAATGTATCTGTGTATGAATAAGGATCAGGAACTCGCATGTCCAGAAAGGTTTGCGGCCAGAAGAAATCACTGCTTATTCCAGATAAGTCTAGCTGGTCGAATGGTTCCTGTACTTGGCAATGAACTATCTCAGAACGCAATAATGTACAAATGAATAACATGCATCGGGCAGATGAATAGAAATGTTTCAAATGCGTCTACTTGTCCGTACACCAAATTTAGCAGAACGTAAATAGGTTATAATCAGGGGGTGTAGAGTTGCTAAAAATATAGCAACATGAAGATCGT
>JANOVT010000333.1:0-2429 GCA_031417525.1 Flavobacteriales bacterium
TGTTGCATCCAAAGTATCCGGGTGATCGAAACAAACTTTCAGCGAATCTTCCACCCAGTTGAAATTCGGGTGTGGATTCAGAGAAACCTGCACAAAATCCGAAGCACTGCATTGGCCATGAGAATAAATAATCGAGTACAAACCTCCAGCACTTGCATCGAATGTTGAACCTGTCGAACCGTCTTGCCAGACAACACTGTAACCGGGATACTGTGCATGAAGGATGACGGTTTCTCCTTCGCAAGTGAAAATATCGGGTCCGAGATCAATTTCATCAAAACTTTCTACCTGGATATTGATACTATCAGTGACAGCACAATCGCCGGCCGAAGCAACGACGTAATAATTCCCCGCAAGACTGGTAGTCAGTGATGATCCAGTAGATCCGTTTTGCCACAAATAATTTGCAGCACCAATTGTGGTTCCATACAGGGTGATAGCCAATCCTTCACAGATGGTGGTATCAGCACCTAATTCCAAAGATGGCAGGCCTATTTCATCAACGACTACTTCGTCTATATAGATGCAGTTGTCAATTGTCACGGTGACATTATAAATTCCAGGAGCATCAACTGTAATACTATTGCCAGTTGAGCCATCCTGCCACAAGTAGCTATCCGCATTCGTGAGGGTTGCATCCAACACTACTGCTGCGTTCTGACATGTCGATACATCAGGACCAAGATCCAAAACAGGCACGGTGAGGCCAGTAAGCACAAAGTTGTCCACCTGAACCCAAAATGAAACGTCGTTGCCCGCATTGTCACTGATACAACCAATAGTAATGTAGCTATCTGCGGATGTGGCAATAAAATCAAATGTGAATTCAGTCCAGATCGATTCTGCTGGTTGAGTTGATGTATAAATAATAGTGCCCTGCGCGTTTGGAATTCCCGACGTACCAATTTGAATGGGTAGGGCTATATAGGGATTGCACTGTCTGGCCCAGAATGACATGGAGTAGGACTGACCAACCACAAGTGGAGAACAGAGTTCTGAACTCAACGCATCTGTCAAACCGCCTGTCAATGCTACATAAGTATCACCATCCTGGGCTAATCCGCAATAGGTGTTGGAAATAATAATATCAAGATTTGGAAATGATCCGAATGCAGTCATATCCGACATCAAAGCATCAAAGTCAGCGTTGGTTGCGATATTAATCTGATCAATTCCATTTGCCGAATTGTTTTCAAAACTACCATTCAGAAATGCCTGGCATTGCGAAATGATTGAAAGATTCATGCAAAAAATAAGTCCGATAAAATTCTTGAGCATCTTAAAGTCGTGACATAAGTAAAGTATAATGAGTTGCACGTGAGTTCACCGAATTCTCATTCTTGGAGCGCAGTATGGATCAAAGATCTGCAATTCTTTACACTCTGTTTATTTTTACTTCGAAACACTTTGCAGGGGTCTTCTTAAGCTTATTGAACCGAAACGTAGGTGTCTGACGTAAATTCTGTGCAGACTGATCTGCCAAATCGCAACAATGAACGTTGACCGCTTCGGTGCAACATGATTCACCTCATGTCTGATATAACAAATTCCATTTTTCTTGCAACAAATAAGTAGCAGTGAGAACTTTCTTTGAAAAACAAAATAAATGAACATGAAATACCAGGGAAAAAAAGTGATTGGGGTGTGGATAGACCACCAGCAAGCCATCATGATCAGCACGGCAGATCGGATGAGTACGGGAGATTATTCTGTTTTGAAAAAGATTGCATCCGCGCATCACGGCGATCATTCAAGCAGTGAAGATTCGCATCATAAGAAAGTGGCACAAGACATCATACGGTTATATGATGATGTTTCGCAGTTTATGAAAGAAGATGATGCGATTTTCATCACCGGTCCCGGCACAGCGCAGGAAGAACTAAAAAATCACCTGCAAAACGATCAGCACTTCAAAAGCAAAGAAATTGAGTTGGGTACTTCAGATCACCCCACCGAAAATCAAATGATCGCGGAAGTGCGAAATCACTTTAATGAAAGTAAATAAAAACAGTCAAAAATATCAGTGGCAGCAATGCTCAAGGCAATAATATGACGCTGATTTGAAATGAGTTGAGTGGTTTTACATCAAACTGACCTATCTTCGCCCCCTAATTAATATAAAAAGTTCATAGATCATGATTGGCACAATTAAAAAAAAGACCGATAAAGGTTTCGGTTTCATCAAGACTGAAGGGTCTGACAAAGACTTATTCTTTCATAGTAATGCGCTGGTCGGAGTATCTTTCGATGACCTTCAGGAAGGCGAAAACGTATCTTTTGATACAGAAGACTCTCCAAAAGGAAAGAATGCAGTGAACGTTAGAAGGTCATAATCCTTCTTCCGGTAAATATTGAAACTCTCCACGGTTGTGGGGAGTTTTTTTTTGACCAATTTTGGAGAGTGAGTGTGAGTTTTGAGAATTAGGTTG
>JANOVT010000334.1:0-8524 GCA_031417525.1 Flavobacteriales bacterium
ATGATGTTATAGACCACCAACGTAACACAAAAAGGGCAGGTCCTCGGACCCGCCCTTTATTTCATCAGATTATTTTAGTCGGACAATAATGATATAGTTATTTTTGTTTGGGCTTTGCGAAAAGCACACACTAAATCATTCACACCTTTTTAACCAATTAATTCTTCCTATGATTATTACTAAACATTACAACGATTCACATTTATCGCCTGAATACAGATTTCTTTATTCGGCCGGATCTGGAAATTCGCAGATCGTGCACATAAGCGGCGTGATCAATTGCAACCCCAGAGAACTGATAGGTGATCCAAAAGATAAGAATATTCAGGATTATCTTATCATAGTGAATGTGGGACCTTGGTTCACCAAAATTCAAGAAGTGGTTCCCAATATTTCAGTTACCGGTTTTGAAAATACAAACTCTGACTCTGATGATATTCAAATGTGGCTCACTCCCGGAATATCATTTAAGATTGTGAATGTGGGATCCAATACCGCAAAACAAGTTCAACTCCATATTTCCGCTCATGTACAAGGAGAATATTCTTGTATCACTCATTTCTCCTATAACCTGGTGGTGAAAGGTCAAATAAACCCACTGACCCGTCAATCTCCTCTCAGTTTAAATTATCCCACAAAAGGAGCAAAACAAGGAGCCATTGCCCGAAGCCTGAATGAAAACGTCTTGCCTAAAAAAGAGGATACGTTCGCACATGCTTTGTCACCGGTCGCTGGAACCGATCTGCTTGTGATCAGTGGAAAAAGAATAACGCAAAATTTAGATTCAAAAGATGCAGGTTACTCCTCCAATAAGATTGAATTCGTATTAGATCCTGTGTGGGATTCATTAGAAAATGCTACCGTATATCTGAACCTTGCTGAATTTATAAACACCGCATCAGATACTGACGATGCCACCGGCTGGAAACTGATAAGTCCAAAATGGGAAAAAATGAAAGGCTATGGCCCAGGTGGAAATGATTATAAAATCAAAGTGTCATTTGATTTGCCGATGAAAGGTGATAATAGCAAGGTAAAGATATTTTCCTATCTGTTATTTGCCACTGGCGAATTGAGTGAAGGCGGTCTGGACAAAAAGCTCGAAAAGCTGTCACAAAAGCTGCCTGAGATCGACATTTTACAAATAGCTTTTGATTCTAACGTTAAGAATATCATCCAATACCTGCCCGAACACCGGATGTTGTTGAACATGGTAAATAAACCTAATGAATATTATCAGCATATTATATTCAGTGGATCAGTGAAGATTAATTATCTCGATTTGGTTTTTAGTCTTGACACACAAGGGAATGTGAACGGTCTCAAACTGAATATTCCTGTTGGTCCTTACTTCAGAGAGATCAAATCCTCCGTGCCTAGAGTGATCATCGGTGGCTTCGATGCGGTGGATCCTGATACCGAGGAGGTTTGTGGATATAGCATGGATCTCGAATCTCAAACCGTTATAAAAAATGTAGGGATGTCGGGACAAGAGAAAATGCTCAACCTGATTTGTAAAATAAGTGAGAAAACATTTAAAACTTCCATCATAGAAATTCATTATGTTGTTTCTGTTATCGGAAGACTCGGTGAAAAAGGAATTTCAAATCCACACATTAATCCATTTAGCGAATATATTTTGAGTCACCCGTTTATTGAATGATGAAAAGAGAGATATAATGCTCAATCCAATTCGTTCATCGCGGATTAATTTCTATCTCCTTTTGTTCAACCACGTTGTGGTTGGAATGCGCGCTCATATCGAACCCCGGGTAAAATTCAAATCAAAAATGCTGACACATTTTCAATTTGAATTTCACCCGGGGCTAAGACAGTGAACTGCATTCGCAGTTCTGCTTCATACGAATTTAATTTTTGGATTCCGCGCAATTCTGAAATTCCTTCTGCGCAATTCAGCTTGCCACCATGTGGCGTGAAATAATTTTAATAATCTTCGATCGAAAAAGAAGCATAATCCAATAAAAATTCCACCTCGCCAATCCCTCTTTTCTCCTTTGGCTCTTTGGCCGAGTTCAGTCTTAAATGAAACAATGTATGTTTGTGTGACACATGAAATCGTTTGCTTTTGTTTTAATATTCTATTGTCTCATCACTAAACTTGAAGCACAACTTGCTATTGGAGTGCAATGCAGCTACGATAATTTCATTTTCCCGAACACACAAGGAATTGGATACAGAGGCATTGCAACGCGACCTACAAAATTGCCCAAAATTCAATTAGGTGCGAGCTATACTTATTCAACTGCAGAACGGGAGGTCCTATTTTCAGCATTAGCCAAAGAGACCGGAATCCTCAACACTATCCCGGTCATCAGCAGATATTCTATTCACCGATTTTTTGTTTTCCTTGATGCTGATCCTTACAGCACAACTGAAAAATTGGGTGGGCTCTTCTTTAGATTCGGTGTCGGTTTTGCATATACCGATGTTGAATTCGAATCGAAACCGACAATGAACGCAAATCCAGATTTAGGGTTTGATCCTTAGCGCTCCTATCACTTGGTCCGTCCGTTGATAGTGCCCAGTCTGGATTATGATTTCCCGATCTCCAAATCAATTCTGGTTTTCGCAGAACTACATTACATGATCCAAAACGGCAATGACGATTTATTTCCGGAAACACTTGAGATGAGTTCTGTTGGCGGAAGCGTGGGTGTTAAAATTGTATTTAAATAAGGCTTCAACTTTTCTGCGTAAACAAATAAACCACCCAAAAAAATAGAGCGAGGTTCACATGCTTTCGTCTTTAAAAAAAACACGTCGAATACGTAGTAGTTATTGAGCCTGATGAATAGAGCGAGAAACAGAGCAGGAGCGACCGCAAGATGATAGAAATCTTCGAGTCGCTCCTGCTCTGTTTCTCGCTCTATTGTTTCGAGATAATCCCACAACCACTAAATTAAAAAGCCACCCCGTTTCCGGAATGGCTTTTAATATTCTAATGATCAGTTCTCTTAGTTCAACGCAAAGCGGTTGAATCCAGTAACTGTCAAATCTTTGTCGGCTGTTTTCAAATAAGCAGCAACAGAAAGTTTGTTGTCTTTGATGAATTCCTGATTCAGCAAGGTGCTTTCTTTAAAGAATTTGTTCAAACGACCCATGGCGATTTTTTCCGCCATTTCTGCCGGTTTGCCTTCGTTGATCGCCAATTCTTTTCCGATCTCAATCTCTTTCTGTTTTACTTCTTCCGGAACTGATTTTTCATCTACGCTTACCGGAGCCATTGCTGCAACCTGCATCGCAACGTCCTTCGCCATGTCTTCAGGAGTTGGTTTGTTGAAACCTACTACTGCAGCGAGTTTGTTGCCCGGGTGGTTGTAAGCATATACCTGCTCAGCATCGATCACACTGTAGTGTGAAAGTTCGATTTTTTCACCGATTTTTCCGATCTCTTCAATGATTTTGTCGCTGATGGTGAAATTGGTTCCTGTGTAGTTCAATGCTTTCAAAGCATCGAGTGTAGCTGGTTTGCCGCTGATAGCCACATCGAGGATGTGATTGGCCACAACACCGAAGTTTTCGTTTTTCGCTACGAAGTCTGTTTCGCAGTTGAGAACGATCATCACGCCGCGTTTGCCGCCATCTACTGTCTTGGCCAATACCAATCCTTCTGCAGCATCGCGGTCACCGCGGTTAGCTGCTACTTTTTGACCCTTCTTGCGAAGCTCATCGATAGCAACATCAAAGTCACCATTGGCTTCCACGAGGGCTTTTTTGCAGTCCATCATTCCCGCACCAGTGATCTGGCGGAGTTTGTTTACGTCTGCAGCTGTAATATTCATGTTTTTAAAATTTGTTGAGTTTGCAAAAATTGATTTCTTCTTTCTCTCCGAAATGAAGCGGATATGAAAAGAGGATTAAGCTTCAGCTGGTGTCTTAGACTTCTTGCCTTTTCCACCTTCGTCACCTTCTGTCTTGTCTTTGTCCACTTTGCGCTCGCTCAGACCTTCTGCAATGCTTTCAATCACTACATCCAGAATTTTGGTGATGCTTTTTGTAGCATCATCATTTGCCGGAATAGCGAAGTCAACTTTACGTGGATCGCTGTTGGTATCTACCATAGCGAATACCGGAATACCAAGACGTTTTGCTTCCGCCACCGCGATGTGTTCTTTCATGATATCCACAACGAATACCGCAGCAGGAACACGATTCATATCAGCGATAGAACCTAAGTTCTTCGTCATTTTCATCAAGGTACGGCTCAACTGAAGACGCTCACGTTTGCTCATAGTAGCAGCAGTTCCGTCAGCTTCCATTTTCTCGATAGAAGACATTTTACGCACTGCTTTACGGATCGTCACGAAGTTCGTGAGCATACCGCCCGGCCAACGCTCAGTAACGAAAGGCATACCGATAGCTGCAACTTTCTCAGCTACGATGTCTTTCGCCTGTTTTTTTGTTGCTACGAAAAGGATTTTTTTACCTGATTTCGCGATCTGCTTCAACGCCTGAGAAGCTTCATCGAGCTTCACGGCTGTTTTGTTGAGATCGATGATATGGATTCCTTTCTTCTCACCGAAGATATAAGGAGCCATGTTTGGATTCCACTTGCGGCTGAGGTGACCAAAATGCACACCTGCATCCAGCAATTCGTCAAATGTAACTTTTGCCATTATTTGTATTTAATTCTTGTTTACTTTCTCTAAAAACCAATCGATTGGTAGTCTGTAGATCCGATGATCTCTTCCGTTGTAGAGACGCGATTCAACGCGTCTTTCTCCGAATTCGACATCAAACCGTGGATGGTTTCCCAGCCACGCGGGCCATTGCCCCTCAGTAGTCCAAACAATTTGGATGCTAAACAAGCTGCTCCAGCCAGGCGATTAACGCTTGGAGAACTGGAAGCGCTTACGTGCTTTTTTCTGTCCGAATTTCTTACGTTCCACCATACGTGGGTCACGTGTAGTGAGGCCTTCTGCTCTCAACAATGGCTTCCACTCCGGATTGATTTCAATCAGGGCTTTACCAATTGCCAGACGAAGTGCTTCTGCCTGACCGGTAGTACCACCACCGTCGATATTTGCTTTAACATCGTATTTACCGTCAGTGTCAGTCACTTTAAATGACTGGTGACATTTGTACTGGAGAACCAGTGTTGGGAAGTAGTTTTTGTAGTCTTTACCGTTGATGATAAGGTTACCGGTGCCTTCGCTCATGTAAACACGAGCTACTGCTGTTTTTCTACGTCCTGATGTATTGATAATAGCGGCCATCTGCTAAATAAGTCTTAACGGTTTGTTGTATGAAGTGTTGGTTGCTGGGCAGTTTGCTCATGCGTTGCTCCCGGATAAACGTAGAGGTTACGGTAAACCGCACGACCCAAACGATTTTTTGGAAGCATTCCACGAACACCCATTTCAATCATTGCAGTCGGGTGTTTTGCCATCATCTCTTTTGGAGTGGCAAAACGCTGACCACCAGGATAGCCGGTGTAGCGGATATATTGTTTTTCATCCCACTTGTTGCCGGTGAGGTGAATTTTTTCTGCATTGACTACCACCACATGATCGCCACAATCGGCGTGTGGTGTGAAGTTCGTCTTATGCTTGCCGCGAAGCAAGTAAGCGATTTCACTGCATATGCGGCCGAGGGTCTGTCCTTCAGCATCTACCAGGAGCCACTGCTTGTTAGCAGTTTCTTTATTTCCTGAGACTGTTCTGTAACTTAAAGTATCCATTGCTCTTGATTACTAGCGCTTTTCTGTTTCTGAAAAACGGGGTGCGAAAATAGTTCTCTTTTTGGATTGTCCAAACACTTTTCAACAATCTCTTTCAGAATTTCACGGTTAATTCCTAAAACAAGGGTGAAATCCGGGCTATTCCGGGGCGAATATCGGTCGGAAACATCAGTCAAATCAGGCCTTTTTAAATTATCCACTTCGGCCAGAAATATTTCTGCACCATTTTTTGGGTTTGGTTGAAAAGTGCCGAATTGATCAGAATGAGAATGAAAACGAGAGCGACTTCCATTGACGAGTTGGTTCAAGACAGCATCAAAATTGAAAAGTATCCAAGGTCCTATAAGAATGGTTCGACAAGCTCACCATGACATTAAACGCGAGGTATTGGAAAAAATAGCGGCGCTGCGCGCCGCTATTTTTTCCCCCACACAGAACGAACCGTCATGGTGAGCCTGTCGAACCATTCTTTGAATACCAAACAGACCTTTTCTTAACTGTCAACACTTAAGGTTTGGTTCTACTAGTGTTACTCACGATGACTTGCCTTATCTATGTGGTGGTTGAGTAGCTTCATTTCCTCATTCTCGTTTTCATTCTCATTCTCCTCCCGTTTCCTTTTATCGGAAATTTTCTACCGATGAGCCAAAATGAAGTGCCGCTTCTGCATATCTATATACACGTGTCCGAAAATGAACGCACCTTTATGTCAAGGTTAAGGTTCAGGCACTACCGAATCGATAAACCAAAGTTGTTTCATCATCAAATACCTGTTCTTATGAATACTACTACTGACAAGACATTAGTGAGCCAGGGGCTCTGGATTTTCAACGATAAATGAAACGCGGTTGAAGGCGTTGCAACGAAGACGTTGCGGCACTGACATTGCAACGAAGACGTTGCAATTAAGACGCGGCAACGAAGACGTTGCAGTGCAACGTCTCTACTCTGTTGATTTTTGTTTGGTTTTGGTTAAGGAATAAGGCTGCCGATGGGTGGCCTTTTTCTTTAAGAGGTCAGAGGTCAGACGACAGACGTCAGAAGTCAGATGTCAGATCGCGTCGAACTTCTCACCTCTGACATCTGACCTCTGACCTCCGGTTCCTACTTTCCCGTCAGCACCTTCACCAACACCACGATCGCTGCTCCGCTGATCACCAGTGGAAGCCACTGAAACCAAGGGATGCCCTGGTGTTTCGACCAGAATATCGTTTGTGCAATGAGTCCAAAAAGCGCAGTTGCCAATCCGAAGATTACCATCATAATGATCCAGCCGAGTGCTGCCCATCCTTCCGTGACAATTAAAGCCATAATGAGACTGAGGATCGCCAGTATGCCAAGCATAAATGCGATGATGCCCAAAACAGAAGCGACAGGATCCAATTCCGCTGAAGTCGTTGCAGGTGAGATAAATGGAGCATTGCCCGTCCACTGAGGCAAGAGCATCTTTGGCAAAAAGCTAAGCTTGGCTGGTCGTTCATTCAACTCTTCTCCTTTCGATGTTATGCGCTTTGAGGTCGGGTGCTCTGCAACTTCTTGCAATGGTTCAGGCCTGTTTGATATTTCATTTTGTGCAATTGGTATTGCTTGTTTTTCAATAAACATAGAGTCTTCCAAAACAGCAGTTGTTTCCTCCCGGGAAGCCTCGAGCTTTTGCACTTCCTGCTTCTGCCGATGAAACCACTCGACATGGAAACCGTTCTGATAGTGTCTTTTTTCAACTGTACAAGAAGTGGAAATGATCGCAAGTAGCGCGATGAAAAACCAAAGTCGATTGCATTTATTCATGTTTTCAAAATTATCCCAAACTTTCGCTTTGTTTTGCAATGAATGAATTTGTACAGCAACAAACAACGTTGGAAAATTTTTCTCTTCCTGCTTGCAATGGTTATTGTGGGGATCACCTTGTGGTATAGCAACCACATTGCCGCGCGCATCAAGATCGAAGAAAGAGAAAAAGTGGAATTGTGGAGCGAGGCGATTAAACGTCGCGCTGTGCTGGTGAACTACACACAGGATCTATTCGAACAACTCAAAACGGAAGAACGCAAAAAAGCGGACTTGCTTGGCAATGCCTACAACATCATTTCCGATCCGACCTACGAAAGCGATTTTACGTTTATCACGGAATTTTTGTGGAAGAATACCACGATACCGGTGCTCATTTATGATGACCAGGGCAGGTTGTGGAATAGTGTCAATCTTCCACCCGGGAAAGAAAAAGATGCGGCCTACATTGATTCACTTTATAAAGTGGTCAGTAAAAAAAATGAACCGATTGTGTTGAGTGAAGTCGGTCAGAAAATTTATTACGACGATAGCAGGCTCTTCACACAGTTACAGGAAACAATGGATGATCTGATCAATTCCTTTATTTCTGAAACGGTACTAAACTCCGCATCTGTGCCGGTGATCGTCACGGACAGTTCTCAAACTGTCGTATTAAAAAATGGCAATCTCGATTCGACATTGTTTGCAACTCCGGAATTACTTGCTTCCAAACTTCAGCAAATGCGGAATGCGAATAAACCTATTGAAGTGGAACTTCCCGGACAAGGCAAACAGTTTATTTTTTATGAAGACTCTGAAGTGTTGAGGCAATTGCAGATGTTCCCGGTCTTTCAATTAATTCTCATCGGAGTTTTTCTGCTTGTAGCTTATCTCATTTTTTCTACCTTCAGAAAAGCAGAACAGAACCAGGTATGGGTGGGAATGGCAAAAGAAACAGCTCACCAATTGGGAACGCCGCTTTCATCGCTTATGGCGTGGAGTGCTTTGCTTGAATCGCAAGGTGTCGATAGCAACTCGGTGAAAGAACTGAAC
>JANOVT010000335.1:0-2699 GCA_031417525.1 Flavobacteriales bacterium
ACAGATCAAGGACCTAACTTAGATGGAGTCGTTGAAGTAAGTTTTAAAATCGACAATCTCGGTAAAGTTCAAATCCTCAACATCAATTCAACTAGTCCTCAGCTATCAGATTACGTCATTAAAAAGCTGGGTAAAATTCAACTCGACGAAGGCACAACACAACTTGGTAAAGTGATCAAGTATCGTTTTGTTTTTAAGAAACAGGCTTAGTTTTTTTGCAATAGCCTGGGCAATTCCCTGCTTTGGTTTTATCTATACTCAGCGAGAAGCGTGAAAGCGTGTTAGCGTGAATCATCACGCCAACACGCTTTCACGCAATCACGCTTTTACGCACTCACCAACGAAAGTATACTCTCAAAAATCTCTCTGCCATCCGTGTTTTCCAATTCGAAATCCGCAGCGCGTTCAGGATGCGGCATCATACCAAATACATTTTTTTGTTTGTTGCTGATACCCGCGATGTTCAACATCGATCCGTTTGGATTGGCTTCCTCTGTTGTCTCACCATCTGCGTTGCAATAGCGAAAGAGTATCTGATCGTTCTGAATAATTTCTTTGCGCTGTTCGTCTCCTGCAAAGAAATTTCCTTCCCCGTGTGCCACCGGAATTTTATATACCTTTTCGAAATCAAGATTTTTCGAAGGAAGTGCAGACTTTGAAACAGGTTTCAGAAATGTGTTTTTGCAAATGAATTTGCGTGACTCATTGTGAAGTAAAGCACCCGGCAACAATTTCGCTTCGCATAAAATTTGAAATCCGTTGCAGATTCCCATCACGTAACCACCGCGATTAGCATGTGCCACCACTTCATTCATGATGGGAGAAAAACGTGCAATGGCTCCACTGCGCAAGTAATCGCCGTATGAAAAACCACCGGGCAGAAAAACAAAATCTACGCCTTGCAAATCGTGGTCTTTGTGCCAGAGTTTAACTACGTCCTGGTGAAGAATGTCTTTGAGTGCATAGACCAGATCTTCATCGCAATTACTACCGGGAAATACAACTACACCGAATTTCATGTTGAGTGGGTTTTTGGCAAAGGTAAATGCTTCGAGGTGAAAATTCGCTTCGCTCATTTTGGGGTTTCACGCCATTTGGTGGCAAACTGGAATACGCAGAAGGAATATCAGAAGTCGCGGAAATCAAGAAAGATGTGCAAATCCGCTTTTTCACTTGGTGAATAGAATCTGCAAATGGCCACTACACGAACCAATTCACTAACCTTCCAGACTCTTCTCCCACTTGCTCACAGCCACAGTCGCCACAGCATTCCCAACAACATTGGTTGCGCTGCGTCCCATATCGAGTAAGTGATCAACACCAAGCAGCAACAACAATCCGCCTTCAGGAATGCCAAAGGACGAAAGTGTTCCGGCAATGACAACAAGTGAAGCGCGAGGTACGCCAGCAATTCCTTTACTCGTGATCATCAGTACCAACAACATCGAAAGCTGCTTGTCGAAACTCATTTCGATGCCATAACTCTGCGCAATAAACAAACTGGCAAATGTCATATACATCATGGAACCATCGAGATTGAACGAGTATCCGAGCGGCAATACAAAACTGACGATTCTGTTTTTGCATCCAAAACGCTCCAGCTCTTCCATCGTTTTAGGATAGGCGGCTTCACTGCTTGCTGTTGAAAATGCCAACAACAAAGGTTCTTTGATTCTTCGGATCAATGTCCATACACGCTTTCTGACAAGGAGATATGCAACAAACAACAAAATGATCCAGAGCAGAATCAGACCTATATAAAATTCTCCAATGAAAATGCCGTACGTACCCAACACTCCTAATCCCTTTTTCGCAACGACAGCGGTCATAGCAGCAAAAACCGCGAGGGGCGCAAAATTCATTACGAAACCTGTTATCTTCAACATCACGTGACCAACTGAATCCAAAGCTTTAATAATCGGTTCGCCCTTCTCTCCGATAGCCGCTGTTGCTACTCCAAAAAATAAAGAGAAGACAACGATCTGCAATATTTCATTTGTCGCCATAGCTTCAATCACACTTTTCGGAAATATGTGTGTGATAAAACCTCGCAATGTCATCGCTGCTTTATCAATTCCAGTATCCGCATCTACTGGGGGCAATTCCAGTTGCATCATGTGTCCCGGTTGAAAAAGATTCACCAATAAACAACCTAACAACAACGACATGAATGAAGCGGAAATAAACCACAACATCGTCTTGCCGCCAATTCTTCCAACTGCTTTGATGTCTCCCAGTTTTGCGACTCCAACTACTAGTGTCGCAAATACAAGGGGTGCGATGATCATCTTGATCAGACGTAAAAAAACATCGGTAAGAATGGTAATGTTGTCGAGAATCGGTTGTAATTCCGGATTGGCAGTTCCGTCCGGACTGGCGGCATAAGCGCTGTTCAACCATACACCGGTGATGATGCCGATGACAAGAGCAATAAAAATCCAGAGGGTAAGTCGATTTGATTTGGTCATATCACTTTGAGTTATCGCCGCCAATGTATTGCGGAAATAACCTGATATGCACTTGAGATAACTTTAGGAAATGGTTCTGCCAACCTTGCGAACGACTTCGTCCTTCAACAACGCCGCATTTTTATTCGCCAATTGTCCACACGCGGCATCGATGTCTTTTCCGCGTGAGCGGCGAACATTTACCACCAGATTTTTTGTTTCCAGAAAATGTGCAAATGCATCTACGCGCTC
>JANOVT010000336.1:0-4150 GCA_031417525.1 Flavobacteriales bacterium
CAACAAATGATGCACCTGAATCGATACTTTTATAGAAGCCTGAGAAGGCATAGGTGCCAGTTTTCAGCACATACACAACATCAGGTGCAGCAGGTGTTACAGCAATACTCATACGCACATTGGCTCCAACGACAGATGATACCCAATCCCATTCTACACCACCATCAATGGATCTGTAAAACCGACCACCTGATGTTGCGTAAATGATCTGCCCATCATTTGGATGGAATTCGAAATCTTTGATCGTTCCTGAATTCGGTCCATAATCTTCCCAGATAAGTCCGCCATCAACACTGCGCAACAGACCATCATTGGTTCCGGCGAAGACATATCCGGTGCCAGGTTGTATTCTAAGACAGCCAACAGTCAAAGAAGAAATTCCTTCATTGGCAAACTGCCAGGATTCACCGCCATCCACACTTTTTAGAACTCCCATCCCGGGAGAGTCTCCTGCATCCCTGTCTCCGGTGCCTGCATACACAATATCTGAATTTGAAGGATCAAAAACAATGGAAGAAATCCCCAAAGTTGGCAGTTGGTCCGTATTCGTTCTCCAGCTTTTACCCTGGTCAAAACTCCTCCAAAGACTTCCGGCTGGCGCACCAACGAATATGATGCTGTCATCCGTTGGGTGAAATGCCACTGATGCCACTCTACCAATTCCTTCAATCATTTCATGGTTAGTCACATCGTCCATGATCGGCCCAAGCGAATACCAATTTCCATTCAGAGACCGGCTGTTGTTGTACTCGTGAATTTTTTTCCATTGTTTGATCACGTCATCGCCATCAAGTATATGTCCATCGTCTTTCAGGCGTGATTCATGCAACCATTTGTAACGCTCAAATTGTTTGTATCCCTGACCTCTTTCTGTGGGTCGGGTTGGCCAGATTAGGCCATGCTCATTCAACAAATCCTGAAAAGTGATTGAGCGATTTTTCATCTCATCACTCCAGTCGTATTCCGTTGTTTGTGCAATTCCTGAGATAAGAATCAATAATATGTTGAAGCCGGTCAGGGCTGATTTCAAAAAAAATGGATGTTTTTTCATGCGAATTGCGAATGTAGCATGGTCGGTCATAAAACAGGGAACATATACAGGCGATTTGATGATTCCCAAAATTTTCTTCACTGTTCAATTCTTGAAATAGTCCTTTCTTTGCAACCACTTCTGATCCGATTTATGCCCATTTACAGACTACCTGATGATGAAATTTGGTTTCCCGATCCTTCTGAATACGAAGGTGATATCATTGCAGTAGGAGGAGGGCTTGAGGCAGAACGATTGTTGCATGCATATTCTATTGGGATTTTCCCTTGGTATAATGAGCCGGATGAGATTATCTGGTGGTGTCCTGAGCAACGATGTGTACTTTTTCTAGACGAAATAAAAATCTCACGTTCAATGCGCAATGTGATGAACCAACGAATTTTCCGTGTTACCACTGATAGAGCATTCGACGAAGTCATTGAAGGATGTCGAAGCGGCGAACGCAAAGATGCAACCTGGTTAATCGATGAAATGGCCGATGCTTACCGTGACCTCTTTCGCAAAGGATATGCTCATTCCGTGGAAGTCTGGCATGAGGGTGTTTTAGTAGGCGGACTTTATGGCGTTTCTTTAGGTCACATGTTTTTTGGTGAAAGTATGTTTACCAAAATGTCAAATAGTTCAAAGATTGGTTTTATCGCGTTGGTGCAACACTTAAAATCAAAAGGATTTAAAGTGATCGATTGTCAGGTTTACAACAATCACCTCGGATCTCTGGGAGCAAGGAATATTCCGAGGATGGACTTTCTCCAATTATTGAAAGAAGAACTTCAATTCAATACACTGAAAGGCCTTTGGATATTGGACCATTCAAAATGATATTTTGCACTAAATTCCGGTCTGTGTCTTGCTAAAAATGGTTCATTGAACCAATTGCACTTTGCCTTGTTACTACCTCATTAGTTTTGTCTCTCCAATTTATGATTACCATTATCGCATCCACCAATCGTGCAGATAGCATGACAGAAGTTGTTTCCAAAACAATTTATGAGTTACTTGTCGCAAGAGGAGCAGAAGTCAAGCTATACTCAATCAAAGAATTACCGACGTCATTTTTACATGCTGAAATGTACTCTTCATCTGCTGGTAGTATGGATCAGATTATTGACGACTATATAAAGGATTCTGAAAAATTTATATTCGTCATTCCGGAGTACAATGGCAGTTATCCGGGAATTTTAAAATTATTTATTGACGCTATTCATCCGAAGTTTTTTAGAGGAAAAAAGGCAGGCATTATTGGAATATCTGATGGGCATTCAGGTAATTTGCGCGGTCAAGATCATCTCACGGGTGTATTGCATTATCTGAAAATGCATGTTCACTTTTTTCAACCAAAATTATCTGCCATTGATAAATTGATTGCCGATCAAAAAATTACGGATGCTCGTGCAGAGAAACTGCTAAATGAATTGGCTGACTATATGTTGAAGTTTTGACCAGGTTAAATACAATTCAAGAAATCTACCTTTCATTATTCATTATGCGGCCTGCGGATTGGCGACACAAACACCCGATCGTCAACGATGAATTGCGGCGTCTGTATCGATAACACATGCATTGGAATATTTGCCTGAACCGAATGAATGGTACCTTTTGGGATCTGAACATAGTCGCCGGCAACAACCCGGAACTCACCTTCACCTAACTCCATCAAACCTTCTCCTTCCAGAATATATATGCACTCTGTATGGCTTGCATGAAAATGATGTTTTACTCCTGCTTTTATCCAGATTAAAAAGGACGTGCATAAACTATCATCCGCAATTTTTTGTATATCAATATTTTCCCAGTCTTTTCCTGGTTTCCTGTTGTTGATGTTTTCAATTTTCTGTGCATCAATTGTCAGGAAACGCATCAGCAGAAATATGGTGGCTAGAATAATTTTCATAGTTGGGAACGGATAGCTCATTTCAAAATTTGTTTCCTCAAAACTATCGAATCTTCTCTGCGAAACTCAAATCAGATACAAGCATGGACGAAAATAAAATACGTACATGTGAAGGAATTCCGATTTTCTGAAATAGATTTGGCTTACAGTCAACTTGCTTATGCTACAACAGATCATTGCGTCTGTATTTCTAAGCTTTGCTGGTACTCTTCAGACTTAACTAACCAAAATTTTATTATGAACTTAAAGAAACCTTCATCAGTATTCTTTTTTCTTGCAATCTGTGGTGTTTGCCAAGCGCAATCCGGCACGGTAGCAACCGGTGGTGATGTCACATCACCCGCAGGTTCTGTAAGTTATTCCATCGGACAGGTCGATTTCAGAAACATCAGTGGAAGTGAAAACAACCTCAATCAGGGTTTACAACAGCCTTATGAATTTTTTATCATTTCGTCCATTGATGAAAATGATCTTGAACTTTCTCTGAATGTTTTTCCAAATCCTACAAGAGATGCTGTCATGCTCAAAATTCAAGGTCAAGACTTGAGTGGACTGCAATTTCAACTTTATGATGAGTTGGGCAATTTGCTTTTAACACAA
This sequence comes from Flavobacteriales bacterium, assembly GCA_031417525.1. GTDB lineage: Bacteria > Bacteroidota > Bacteroidia > Flavobacteriales_D > Sanyastnellaceae > JAIBBG01. The sequence continues at coordinate 3,543 of JANOVT010000336.1, forward strand.
AAAATTATGGGTCAAGAAACAATGATCCAGATGTCGCAATATGCAATGGCCAGTTACTTTTTAAAAGTGACTCAACAAAACGCAGAAATAAAAGCCTTTCAGATTATCAAGAACTTCTAATTTATGAAAAAAATCTATTTAATCCTTTTCGGCCTGATTGCATACATTGCTACACAGGCCCAGTCACCGCAGAAATTGAGTTATCAGGCAGTGATCCGTGATGTCGACAATACTTTGGTTGCAAATGCGAACGTAGGAATGTTGTTCGCCATTCTGCAAGGTTCAGCAGTTGGAACTGCGGTTTACACTGAAACACATACTGGAGTTACCAACGCCAATGGCCTTGTGACCGTGAACATCGGAGCAGGCAATGTTGTTCAGGGCACTTTTGCAACAATTGATTGGTCGAACGGACCTTATTATATCAAGATGCAAACGGATCCAACGGGCGGAGTGAACTATTCTTTGACAGCTACACAGCAGTTTTTAAGCGTACCATACGCATTGTACGCAGCGAATGGCGGAACACCCGGTCCACAAGGTCCGGCTGGATCTGCTGGAGTAACAGGTCCACAAGGCCCGCAGGGTTTACAGGGTGATCCGGGGCC
>JANOVT010000337.1:0-42957 GCA_031417525.1 Flavobacteriales bacterium
TTAGTCCAATGTCATTAAGTTAAGGATTTCAAACAAGTCCTTAGAAATAAATCCCATACAGTATTCGATGTTCCGTTGGTAGAGACGCGATTCATCGCGTCTCAGGATCAAATAATTCAATGTTGAATAAAGAGACGCGATTCATCGCGTCTCTACAGACGAAATTTCGCGTTCCATTACACCGGTGAATTGACAATGAAGCACACCTTAAACACCAATTTCCTTAACTTAATGGCATTGCCTCTTAGACACTAACTTGAGTTTTTAGTCAGGAGTTTTTTTTTAACCGCAGAGTTTTTATTTTCCCATTCATTCAAAGAAAAGTTTGCCTTGCAGACATACTCACCCAGCATGTCAAGGAATTTGAGAGCCTTCGGCTAGCAGAGGACACAGAGCGCGGAGCAATTGTTCTTTTTATAAAATGGTTTTCAATGAAGGTATTGGCAACTGACTTTTCCATAAAAAAGGTCGAGTGAAATTCAAGCTCCTGTTTCATCAAATGATCTGAAACCCTCATGCAGTCATTCATGCGGCATCATAGATTAATTTTTACACTACAGCAATGATTTGAAGTTCATATTCCACTGAATTGCCCTTTAGCATATTTTTGATTTTCGGGAATCTGTTGGTCGCTGTTCTTTGAAGCATGAAACGAAGATGGAAGATTCTATTTGGACTGGCGAGTGTGGTCATCATTTCAATTTTCCTTTTCGCCTGGAATTTTTTACCCAAACTGGTATTATGTCCATACCGATTCGACGTGAATCAACACCCTGCAGGATTGGAAGTACAATGGACGCCGGAAGCTTATGATCTGACAGCAGAAGATTATGATGTGCTCACTTCGGATTCGGTTAAGTTGGATGCCTGGCTCATTCATTCTCAGCTTGACACAACGATTGGAACAATCATCATGCTTCATGGTATTGGGTCGTGCAAAGAACCTTTTTTATCGGAAGCAAAATATTTGACGAGTTTGGGATTAAACGTGGTGTTATTTGATATGCGCGCACAGGGACAAAGTGGAGGATCGTTTTGCACTTATGGTTTCGAAGAAAAAAAGGATGTAAAAATTTTCACAGATAAAATACTTAATCAATTTCCCGACACTCCCATAGGACTTTACGGAGTATCGCTTGGAGGTGCCATCGCTTATCAGAGTCTGGCTTATGATGAGCGATTGTCGTTTGGCATCATCGAGTGCACATATGATGAACTAACGAATGTCGTTCGGGAGTATACAGCACGTCACATTGGATTTCATTGCAACTGGATCGCTGATTTCGCTTTATGGAGATCTGAGCAGCTCGCAGGTTTCGATTCAGAAGAGGTTTCTCCTTATGCCTCTGCGAAAAAAATTCGAGTTCCAGTCTTTGTCGCTCATGGTACCGCTGACCAAAATATTGCCTTTGAGATGGGTAAAAGGAATTTTGGTGAGCTTCAGCATCCAGGCTGTGTTTTTTATCCGGTGGCGGGTGCGGACCATAATAACATTCCTTCTGTCGGAGGAAAAAAATTCAGTGATGCAATGGCTACATTCATTTTAGCGCAGACATTAATTAAATCCGATTAACAAGTTAGACCGCAAAGGCTTGAAAATAGAGCGAGAAAGAGAGCGAGAAAGAGAGCGAGAAAGAGGAGGGTTAAAATCGGATTGGATTTTGAATTCTTGATTTTGATTGCATACAAATTGGTACTAAATAGAATAGCCCCAGACGTTTCCGGGGCTATTCACTTGCTTAACCTTAATTAACCTTAACTACTCTTAATCAGAGAAGCGCTCTTTAATGTCGCAAAATATTTTTATAGTCATTGAGACTAACGTGGATTTTAACGGGAGATTACCCGGAGAGGTTACATTATTTCCGAAAAAAACATAACCGGAGGGAGTTCAGAGTTCAAAGTTTGGAGTTCAGAGTTGCACGGGCCGGGGTCTGTGGCGGAAAATCTACATTGACACCAAAGTGATAATTTATCTGAACATGAAGACTTTTGTGGTCGATTTGATTTCATTCAGGTCATACAATCACATCATAAAATGAAGAAGCCTCCACGTCAGGAGGCTTGCATCATTGCTTTTTTAACGGATTGTTCATTAACCAAAATGAAACGTTCTACGGGGTCTTGAACGGAGTAAACAAAATGAAGGTTACAATTCTTGCTTCGTTTTTCAGAAACGACAAAAAATGAAGAAGCCTCCACGTTTGGAGGCTTTTCTTCAATGCTTTTTTAACGGATTGCTAATTAACCAAAATGAAACATTCTACACGATCTTGAACGGGAGGAGTTCAGAAGAAGTTTCATTTTTGAAAAACTATTTTCATTTTCTCAATAAAATCAATGGTTTCAGCGCCAATTTTTTTATTTGTTTACCATGATCGTGCGTGATTCCGACTTCTCCTTTGTACTCACTACCACTTCATAAACCCCATTATTCCAATCCGATAAATCGATGGATCGTTTTGAAAGAAAACCAGAATCATTCAACAGACATTTTCCATCCAAAGAGAATATTTTAATCTGAACAGGAGCAGAAGATGTTACTGTCAATTTTTCTGACGCAGGATTTGGGTAAAAATTCCAGTTCAATGATTGCAAATTTTCTTCCACTCCGATCACAATCACTTCCAGGCATTCTGAAGTGACATCACAACCATTCAGTGTCACATTCACTGCGTAGAAACCATTCAATGCAGGAACAAAATATTGCTCAGTTGCGCCATCGACAGGCAGATTGTTCAGCGAACAATCGAGCCATTGATAAATTGCTCCTTGTTGCTCCGCAGCAACAGCAACATCACCTTGCATTATGCCGTCAGAAGGTAGCCCAATTACTTCCACTTCAGTTGTCCATTGAACGGTGCAATTATTCTCATCGATGTTTGTGCAAACCACCGAATGAAGTCCTACTCCAGCAACAGCCGGATCAAACGAGTTTTGAAAGACGCCGTCACCGGTAAGCGTTGCAGTTTCAATACTCGGAACCATCACTGAAGATGGATCATCCAAACAATAAGAAACATTCAGTCCACTCACTGTCAATTCAGCAACATCAAACACAGTCGTTGATAAGCTTGTGGCAGAACTACAACCCACAAAATCGACAGAGTAGGTAATTTCATGCGTGCCGGGTCCGGCGATTGTCGGATCAAAAGTGCCATCCACCATTCCCACACCTGTGAACGTTCCGCCCGCACTAACTGGAAGCAACACGGACAGTTCTTCATTCTCACAATAGTTCGATTCCAAACCAGAAAAATCACTGTTGGCATTTTCATACACCAACACAGTAACTATTGAAGAACTATTACATCCATTTTCAGCTATGAGACTATAAGTGATCACATTTTCACCAATCAAAGCAGTCGCAGGTGTGAATGAATCAACATTGATCCCACTTCCTGAGAACGTTCCGCCAGGAGTAGTCGGAATAAGTTGCACATCATCTGCAAGAGAACAATAACCTGCTTCAAGTCCTGTGAAGGAGGGATCTTCAATAGCCAATACAGTAACATCAATGATGGAAGAAACTTCACAACTTCCTTCACCAACAGTGTATTGAACCGTATGAACGCCAGCACCAATCGCAGGATCAAAATTCTGAACGGCTTCACCATTGATCGAATAAACACCACCCGGATTCATTGCCATAAAAAATGCAGGCTCATCATTTTCGCAATGGACATTGTCCATCAATGCGAAAAATGGGTTGACCTCCTGATGAATTTCTACACTTTGAGAAGAAGACGATGAACAATTGTTCGCATCCACAACTACTAAGCTGATTTCATGAACTCCTGTTCCAGCTGCAGCCGGATCAAAAATATTGTTAGTGATACCACTTCCGGAAAACACACCGTTGACGTTGGTTGGTTGAAGGATTATCTGATCAGCATTACTGCAATATTCATCTGACAGTCCTGAAAAAGACGGGTCAGGTAACGGAAGCACCGTGATCATGGATTCGAATGTTGTAAGGCAACTTCCTTCACCTAATTCATATATAATGGAATAATCACCCACTCCAATAGACGGATCGAATGAATCGCCATTCACTCCGCTACCACTAAATATCCCGCCTAAAGTAACCGGAATAAGTTGCACTGCATCAGCATTTAGACAAACATCAGCATCGGAAACTGTAAATTGTGGTGAAACACTTTCGTTCACCAGTACCGTTTGAGAATGAGTTGCGGAACAACCATTCACATCATTCACCTGATATGTGATTGTATGTGAACCAGCACCTGCGGCTTGAGGACTAAAACTAGTACCTATTGCACCAGGGCCTGAGAGTTGACCTCCATCTGTCATAAAAGCGAGAGGTACGTTCGTATCATCCGAACAATATTCATTCTCAAGACCGGAAAATGTTGCATCCGGAGAACCAGCAGTGATACAAATAGTATTGGTGGAAGTTGCATTACCACCGGAAGCATCTGCAGTCACGTGATAACAACCGGTCTGAGAAGCTACAAAAGTTGCGCCTGTCCCTACTTGTGCGTTATTCGCATCAAACCAGGTAAAAGTGACACCAGATTGAGCAGTCACGCTCAGATTTACAGTCGCGCCATTGCAGAGATTTAATTCGCCTGCTGCTACAATCGTTGGAGCAGTAGGAACAATGATCGCGGTAACTGCTTGCGAAGTCGTGTAGATGTAATCTCCGAGTTTTGTTCCGTTGTCGTTGGCCGCATTTCCAGCCGCATAAAAAGTGACAGGAACACCGCTTGCAGGCGCAACCCATGTGAACGTGAATGTATGAGAACCGGTGGTCAAGCCGGCATCCAGCAAATGTGTGACAGTTTTTCTACTGTTACCCGAAACAGTAGCATTCAGAGTGTGGCTTCCTGTTCCGGCCGTAAGCGTTCCGGCATTCGCACCGGAAGCCAGCAGTGCTTCAAATCCAAAACCAAACAAAGGCATACTAGCCTGAGCAATGGTTACGCTAATCGAGTATGATTGACCGGGTGTGTATTGCCAGTTGGTCATGCCGGGCGCACTGATCGACACAGAACCAGGTCCGGAATTGAGAGTATAAGTAGTGTGACAAGTCGATTTCGCACAAGTGAGCTCCCCAGGGGAACCATTATGACCAGCTTTACCATCATCACTTTCCTCGTAGTGCCCTGAAGACATGCTCATCAGGATCACAGATGTTATCAATAAAAATGCGACTAAATTCTTTTTTTGTTTCATAGCGGTGCAAAGTAGTTTGGTGTTTTAATTTTTTACATTCAAAACACGCTCAGTGAAGGGATTCTAAATTTCCGAATAGCATGAAAGCCTTGAACAGATTGGTTTTCCTGCATACACGCAAAGAAAACCTTTCCCCATAATTTCAGAGCGAGTATTGACCTACATCAATTTCAATTTCAAATAAAAAAGCCGGATGCAACCATCCGGCTTGATTCTACAATGATGAGCAATTTATACTTCTACCAATTCCTCTGCGTCTATTTTTTTCCTGAAAACCATTTGTGCATCAAAGACATCGAGAACAACTGGTTCTGATTTATCGATTTCACCGCTGAGAATGTATTTCGAAAGTTCGTTCATGACTTCCTTCTGGATTACTCGTTTTACAGGACGCGCACCGTATTGTGGATCATAACCTTTTTCGCCGAGATAATGAAGTGCATCGGGTGTGATGACAAGATGAATTTCAGCTTTCTCCAATCGTTCCGAAAGCAAATGCAATTGCAGTTTCACAATCTCTTCGATCTGCGATTTGCGAAGTGGAGTAAACATGATCACTTCATCCACACGATTTAAAAATTCAGGTCGCATCGCACCGCGCAATGCCAGCATCACTTCCGCTTTTGTCTTTTCAAACAACTCTTCATCATCTGGATTTTTAGCCTTGTCATAATTCTCTTGAATGATTTGCGAACCGAGATTGCTTGTCATAATGACAATGGTGTTTTTGAAATTCACCAATCGACCTTTTGAATCGGTGAGTCTACCGTCATCCAAAACCTGCAACAAAATATTGAATACATCCGGATGGGCCTTTTCGATTTCATCGAGAAGAATCACAGAGTAAGGTTTTCTTCGAACCGCTTCAGTGAGTTGTCCACCTTCATCGTATCCCACATATCCCGGAGGAGCTCCAACAAGTCTGCTTACAGAATGACGTTCCTGATATTCACTCATATCAATACGTGTCATCGCGTTTTCATCATTGAATAAAAATTCGCTGAGTGCTTTTGCCAATTCTGTTTTACCGACACCCGTCGTTCCCAGAAAAATAAAAGACCCGATAGGTTTTCTTTCATCACTCAATCCGGCGCGACTTCTCCGCACCGCATCGCTCACAGCAAGAATTGCTTCATGTTGTCCTACCACACGCTTTCCGAGTTCGTCTTCCAGTCGCAACAATTTTGCTTTTTCACTTTCTACCAATGCTTTCACTGGAATACCTGTCCAACGAGAAACGATATCCGCAATTTCTTCCGGGTCTACTTCTTCTTTGAGCATTTTAGAATTGGCTTGTAACTCAAGAAGTTTTTGACGATTCACTTCAATGAGTTGCTCTTGCTCTTTGATTCGTCCATATCGTATTTCAGCGACCAAACCATAGTTACCTTCACGTTCAGCTTGCTCAGCTTGCAACTTCAAATCCTCCACGCTGGTTTTTGCATTTTGAATGAGGTCGACTACATCCTTCTCACTTTGCCATTTCGCATTCAGTCCGTTTCGTTCTTCCGATAAATCAGAAATAGAGCGATTGAGCTCATCCAATCGCACCTGATTGTTTTCGCGTTTGATTGCTTCACGTTCAATTTCCAATTGCATAATTCGGCGTTCGATTTCATCGAGCTCTTGTGGTTTGGAATTGATTTCCATGCGCAACTTCGCAGCAGCTTCATCAATTAAGTCGATTGCTTTATCCGGTAAAAAACGATCGGTGATATAACGTTGTGAAAGTTCCACCGCAGCGATGATCGCATCATCTTTGATTTGCACTTTGTGGTGGTTCTCGTATTTTTCTTTGAGCCCTCGCAAGATGGAAATCGCAGCATCACGATCCGGTTCTTCAATCATTACCTTTTGGAAACGACGCTCGAGTGCTTTATCCTTTTCGAAATACTTTTGGTATTCGTTCAAAGTGGTTGCACCGATAGCACGCAGTTCACCGCGTGCAAGAGCCGGTTTCAAAATATTCGCAGCATCCATTGCTCCTTCTCCGCCGCCGGCTCCAACAAGTGTGTGTATCTCATCAATGAAAAGAATAATTTCCCCTTCACTCTTTTGCACTTCGTTCACCACCGATTTCAGACGTTCTTCAAATTCTCCTTTATACTTCGCACCAGCAATCAATGAAGCCATGTCCAAGGAATAAATCTGTTTTGATTTCAGATTTTCAGGAACGTCACCGTTGATAATACGATGTGCAATTCCTTCTGCGATGGCTGTTTTACCGGTACCCGGTTCACCGATGATGATCGGATTGTTTTTAGTTCTGCGGGAAAGAATTTGCATTACTCGACGAATTTCTTCATCGCGACCAATGACAGGATCGAGTTTACCGTCGCGAGCGAGTTTATTGAGATTCTTTGCATACTTCTCAAGTGAGTTATAGGTTTCTTCCTGCGAATGGGAAGTAACACGCTCGCCTTTTCGCAATTCAATGATGGCCTTTTTGAGGTCTTTGATATTGACACCGCTATCGCGAAGCATTTGCGAAGCTTTGTCTTTTCCTTCGACGATGGCCATAAGTAAATGTTCGATTGAAACAAACTCATCGTTGAATTCTTTGAGGTAATTCTGCGCGCGATTAAGTGTAGTATTTGATTCGTTAGAAAGTGTCAACTGGCCGCCAGAAACTTTCGGAAAAGAATCCAGCATTTTATCGAGTGCCAATTCCACTATGGGTAGATTGACATTCAATTTTTTCAAAAGAAATGGTGCCACATTCTCATCCACTTCCAGCACGGCTTTGAGCAGGTGAGCATTTTCTATCGTCTGATGGCCTTTCTCGAGCGCAATCTGTTGCGCCTTCTGAATAGCCTCTTGAGTTTTAAGAGTGAATTTTGAAAAGTCCATAATTTATAATTTACGCTTGCCGGTTATCAATAGATGAACCAACGAAGATGAGCGGAAATTATGGCGCAATCCTTATCAGAATACTGACGAATGTTTGCAAGAATTTGAGTCTGAGACACAAATTGGCAGACCCGACGAGGGGAATTCAAAAATTCAAAGATTCAAAGATTCAATCACGCATCCCCGGATTCAAGATTCAAAAATTCAAAGATTCAATTTGCGCATCCGATGTGCACCATTTGAATTTTTGAATTCTTAAATCTTTGAATCATTCGATAATGAGGCGTTTGCTCGAAACTTCTGATAATTGATTTTTTATTGAAACGAGATAAACACCGGCAGCCATGTCAGAAGTATCGATTAAAAACCTCGGTGCTGATATTTTTTCGCAACGAACACTTTTACCTGTGACATCCAAAATGATCAATTCATTTTGACCAATGAGAAATTCATCACCAGAGATGATTGCAAACGACGAAGCCGGATTCGGTAGAATGTTCCAATCCGCAACGATTGAGTTTTCATCGATAGCTACGTACTGATAATTTCCGATCGCTTCAGGAGAACTGCAATTATCAGAGACAACAGTCACAGCATAAATACCCGATTCAGAAAATTCAATTGAATTGTCCTCATCTGAAAGTACTTCACCATTCAATGTCCAGATAAAACTTCCTGTACCCGAGGTTGTCAACGTATTTCCGAATTGAGAGATCACAGGAACTTCCGGAACAGCAATGACATTCACATCAACACTTTGTTCATTGAAACAAAACTCCTGAGATGTATGGAGAAGAAAAGAATGCGTACCTGCGGTCAGAAAATTCAATTCCAGCATTTCGGAAGATGAAACTAGATTGTCATTTTCCAACCAGTTATAAATTTCCCATGTCTCAGAGGCCATCAAATTCAATGTTTCATCTTCACAAAGGGTTGTGATACCCGAAATCACAGCCGGTTCAGGACAAGTATAAAAAACAGTGGTGGCTGTGTTTGTGATGACAGGTTCGTTAAAATCGAAATAAATCGCCACCTTATTGGAAATCGTATCAGAGAGACTCAGATTATTTTTAGTTCTGATTCTGAAATGAATGTATCCATGACTTGCTTCCTCGTTGGAAGAGGTGTCCGGCAACATGATATTTTCAAACAACCACTCCACTTTTCGGTTTTCATCAAATGACAATTGAAATGGATGACTGGCGTCAAGCATTTGGAAAGTTGTAAGATCAAGGTCTTCTTCGATGATGTCATCTACACGAACGTTGATGGCTTCAGCCGTTCCGGTGTTTTGGAATTGAATGGTGTAGTCGAGCCATACACCCTCTACCGCATTTATTTCATCCATATTCAGTGCAGGCATATTTACTGACTTGTCATTTGGATCGTAGCTGCTGACAACGGTTTGATCGAAACTAAAAACATTATCAGAAGGATCATTATCGGCTATTGCAGAGAGTAAAGTTGCCGTCAGGATTGGTGTGTAAATCGTTCCAAGAGGTGTAGTTGGATCGACATAAATTTGAACATAACGCTGATATGATTCAAGAAAAGTAAGATCATTGACAATCCACGTAACGGTATTGCCAGAGATGGTGCCGTTAGTGTTAAAAATTGAAGCCCCGGGCATGTTAGAGATGTCAAATGTTACCAAAACATTCTCCGTTGGAACTGCATCATTCGCAACATATACCTGATAGCTATGATAAAATCCAGGTCGCGGCTGACCACTATGAGCATAAACACGCACATCATGGAAATTCAAATCCGGGCAAAGAGGAAAGTCATAGTTAGAAAAGACTTCATCCATATTGGTAGTTATAAAAGTGTAATCAGGTCCTGGGAAAAAACCAGATGGTGTAGCCGCATGAATTACGGTAGTCATATTATCAGGGAGCGAGGTATGATATGAGCCATCAAAATTAGAAGAACCAATTGGCATGTTATTCAGATCTTGTACAATGACATTTGGAAATATGACATCGCCCGCATTCCAACTGCCGTTACAATTGATGTCTGCAAAGACCAAGCCTGTTGCAGAACTCAAAGAACATATGATCTGCACTTCTTCATTCGTATTGCAGCCAGGAGCGTTGCCCATTATTACAACACTCAATGGTTCGATGGCAAGCCTTTCGCATAATGCAGCAATTGCACAATTACTTAGATTTTGGCAGTCTGTAATAACCACAGAACCACCTATAAAATTTAAATTGAACAGATCATATAGGTCACTGCTCGCTAAATTATATAACCCAAGGCCGCCATAGATACTATCCAACGCTGGAAAGGAAATACTTGTCGTAGTGTCGGACACATCTTGTTCCAAATAGAGATGATCCAAAGACTCCAATGCTTCAAAATACAATTCATTGAACGTACCTACAACATTCACTATTGATGCATCAACGAGTGATGTAAAATGGAGTGACTGAATATTTAAGCCAAAAGTATATATTGAAAGATCAACAACAGATTCAAGTGCACCGAAATCAGGATAACCAATTCCAGAGGTAGACATATCCAACCAAATACTTTCAGCATGTTGCAGCTGTTCGAATCCATTCACAAAATCTTCAACAAAACAAAAATCAAAATTCAGAACATAACAAGATTCCAAATTGTCGAATGCATCGAACAATGAAAATGTCAAAAAATCCGGGGCACCCCACTGATTAAAATAAATGGTTCCAGCAGAAATTAAGTTACGGAGCCCTGTAAATACCATAGGACCATAATTATTCGATGACAGAAAAAAACCTTCATTCAAATGCTCAATTCCCGGAAACATCTCATTTAAACTGATGGGAGTTCCAAGACCGTCAAACCAAACATCAAGATGAAGTTCATTTACATTAACCAAAGCATTCAGTGGCGTAAAATCCAGTGTCGTTCTTAATACCGAAGAAAATTTATCTACAGAGATGAGATATTCAAGTCCATCAAAATTCAGGATATTCGGCATTGCACCAACATCTGATAATCTAAACTCCCCGCCCACTGTGGTAAGTTGACTCAAACCTACCTATGAAAAAGGCCCATCATGTACCTCAACTATTAAATCCCCCGAAATGCTCTGAATATTTTGCAAGGCATCCAAATTTGTAGGAAAGTCGGTGGTTTGTTGCAGATCAGGAAATACCGAGACACTACCGTCAATAGAAGTACAAGTCGGATTGTCTATTAAGAATTGATCCACGTCTGATTGTGTTTCGAAAATGAAATCTCCTGTGCAGACCTGTGCGTTCACGAATGAAACCAGGAACAAGAAAACACCAAGGAATAAGTAATTTGCAGTCATAAGTTGAAAATGAGATGTTCCTGTAAAGATGGAGTCACACACTCATTTCCACAATATATTCGGAAATATTTTCAACAAACACAATTTATTCAAGGCGTGAAAATCTTCCTGATTGGATATATGTCCAGTGGCAAAACCACACTCGGCCCTACTCTAGCCGTAAAACTTGGAATTCCATTTTTCGACCTTGACAAAGAAATTGAAAAACTTGAGCACAAATCACCTGCCGCGATTTTTCAGGCAGCAGGTGAAGATCAATTCAGGGCAATCGAGAAAATAACCCTAAACACATTCATCAAAACACATCTGGATTTTGTCCTTGCGACAGGCGGCGGCACTCCTTGTTATTCCAACAATATGGAGGTGATGAAAAAAAGCGGACTCACCATTTTTCTGAATGTCGGAGTGAAAGAATTGGTGCGAAGAAATCTGAATTCAACAGGGTTACGACCGTTGCTTCATGGCATGAATGAACTACAGATGCAGGCGTTTATCACAGAACATTTGAAACAGCGCTTGCCGCACTACAAAAAAGCGAGTCTGACTTTAAAGGAAGACGATAACGATTTAGAGAGACTGATTCAAGAGATCAGGTTGATGACTCACTCAAGATAAACCGCTTCCTTCCCCTTTTCCATTTCAACTGCAACGTGCTCTTTTAAATTAGTCGAAAGAGTAAGTCCAACATAATCAGCACGGATTGGAAAGCGGCGATGAAAACGATCGATCAATGTTGCAGTGGAGAGATTTTTTGGATCGGCGTCCAATAAATGTTTTGCAGCATAGATCAGAGTGCGTCCCGAATTAAGAACATCGTCGACCAGCACCACACTTTTACCTTTCAAGGCTTTCAACTCACCGGAGTAGTTGATCTCGCCACTCAATGGTTTTTCTTTGCTCAATTCGATGCTTTCAACCGAAATCGAAATTTCTGTGATGGAAGTCAACAATTTACCCAATCTGGCCGCGACTTCATTTCCTCTGCCGACAACACCCACAATGATCAATTCTTTTTCCTTGTAATTGTTCTCGTGAATCTCATGCGCCATACGCATCAGTTTTTGAGAAATCTGTTTGCTGTTTAAGATGAGGGAACGATCACGTGTCATGAAACAAAATTAATGAGCAATGGTCAATGGTGAATGGTCAATTGTCAACGTTTGATGAATTCGAACCAAAGTTCGCGACCGAGGCGGGGTTTGATAGAGTCCATGGCTTCGTGAAGTTCTTTGATTTCAAATTTTTCTTGGAATAATGAAAGGTATTCTTCTTTCTTGCCGCCAAATGGTGGGCCTTCATTTGTGAGTGGGAAATTGAAAAGCAATCCGGTAAGAGTGCCACCGGGAAAAAGCATATCCGCCATTTTATCTGCATAATTTTTCCTCAAAGAAGGATTCAATGCACAAAAAAATGTTTGTTCGATTATGAGATTGAATTTTTGATTCAGTTTAAAAAAGTCTTCGCACAATAAATGATCATGCGGAAAATCCGGCACACGCTTCTTAAAAAGATTCAGTGGTATTTCAGATATATCCAGGATGAATACATTTTGAAATCCGTGCTTCCACAAATACTCACCTTCATAGCCATTGCCACATCCGGGGATGAGAATGCGCATTTGTTTATCTGTGAGCGATTCAAATAATTTCAAAAATGGCGTGGATACGCCTCCCACATCCCATGCGGTTTGACCTTCGCGCCAACGTTCAGACCAGTAAAAACGATCAAGAGAAGGGAGATCAGAATTTGTTTTTTCGTCGGTCATCGTAAGATCATTTTAAACAGAATAACGTCTTTGAGTAAAAATGCTTGAAACCACCACATGGTGGCAAGCAAGGTCTCAAAGGAATTTCACACAAAGATCACGAAACTTTCATTTCTGGATTTGGCAATTGATGAGCCTTCAAAATCCCTCATTCAGACTTTTAACATTGTAGTTCAACAAAAGGCCTAACTTGTAATCATCAATCTTCAAGGCATGAAGAGTTCTACTCGTCGCACTAACTATTTGTGCTCTTTGTGTGAAATTCCTTTGAGACCTTGCTTGCCACCATGTGGTGGTTTCAAGCCCTTGGGATATAAAACTTTAATCCGATCAATAGAAATATGAGATCATATTCAAACGATTATGAGTTTCTTTCAAATAACGCCACAGATTCAATGTGTGAAGTATGAGGAAATTGATCCACGAGACTAATTTTTTTCAGCACATAACCTTCCTGAATCAACTCAACCGTATCACGAGCCTGAGTTGCAGGATTGCACGAAACGTACACGATGCGTTCGGCGCCAAGCAACATGACCTTCTTCAATGTCTTCGGTGCAATGCCACCACGCGGCGGATCAAGAACAAGACAAGATATTTTCCCTACAAAATCCGGATATTGAATGAGAAACTTGCCGACATCAGCAGCGAAGAATTCGAGATTCGTCACTTTATTTCTCACGGCATTCTTTCGTGCATCAATGATAGCATCTTCAACAATATCCACTCCGATTACTTTGCGTCGACTTTGTTTCGCAAGCAATTGAGTAATCGTACCCGTACCACAAAACAAATCGAGAATTACTTTGCCGTCATCTTCATCATTCACACCTGCATACTCAATCACTTTATTGTAAAGCTTTTCAGCACTGCGAGGATTCGTTTGAAAAAAGCTCGTCATACTGATTTCGAATTGCAAGCCATTGATGATCTCCACAATTTTCGGAGCACCGAAAAGAAGAATGGTTTGTCCAAGTAGTGGATCGATTCGATCACCTGTATTTGGATTGATGGTATGAATGACGCCCGCGAGTCGTTCACCAAAAAGTGATTTTAATTTGACAGTAAAAGCATGCGAGTCAAAATCCTGAAGCTGTTGTTCAGAGGTCACAAGATTCATGAGAAGCTGTCCGGTGTGATAACTCTTACGTACAACAAGGTATCGGAAGAAACCATGACCTTTCGGTGGATGCCAGGCCGGCAAATTCGTTTCTGCGCAGTAGGTTCTTACTTCATGGAGTTTCGCTTCCAATTCTTCATCAAACAATCCGGAGTCATGATCCAGATTTTCAACACACCACCAGGTGCCACGATGTTTGAATCCAAGACCAAAATCATCGAATTCCTGCTTCAATTCCAGATCAAAACGAATGACTGAAAACGCATATTCCATTTTATTTCGGTAGTGCCAAATAGATGGAGATTCGATGAATTCATCGAAACAATCTTCGATATTTTCCACTTTTCCGATGCGACGAAAAAGGTCAAGGGTATTCCTTTTTTTGTAGTGAATTTGTTTATCGATAGGTAGCGTCGCATAAGGTGCGCCGGGAATCGGCTGATATGGAATTTCAATCTCATCCACCGATTTTTCCAGCACTTCAACCAGTTTACATTCCGCAAATCTCTTTTGTGCCTTTTCAACACGTGCATTTACCAACTGACCCGGCATCGTGTTCTGAACAAAAACAGCAAACTCGCCCTTTTCAGTTGGAATTTTACCCATACCCACGCCACCAAGAGCGAGGTCAGTAATACGAATGGTGATGTTCTGGTTTTTCTTTAAAAATCTTTCCTGCATTGCCGCGAAAATACCCTCTTCGATAGGATGATTTGAAAATTTGGTGATTTGTTGATTTTGTGACTTGTTGATTTAGTGATTTTAAAATTTGGGATGATTTCGGAATAGACACAAATCACAATTGGAATTGGATAAAACAATCGTCAAAGATTTCCTTTCAAATTCACTTCTCTTATTTTTACCGTGATGACCTCTCAAAAAATTTTCACGACCGCACTTGGCCCAATCCTATTCCTTTTGATATGGACATTGAATCCGCTTGGTCTCGAAATTTCACAAGCGAAAGTTTTAGGTGTTGTAGCCTGGATGCTGACCTGGTGGATCACGGAAACGGTACCGATGGCAATTACGTCCCTATTGCCCATTATGTTGTTTCCTTTACTGGGAGTAATGACATTGGAGAAGACATGTCTGTCCTATAGCAATCGATTCGTCTTTCTTTTTTTAGGAGGATTCATCATTGCGCTGGCGATGGAGAAATGGCATCTGCATCGAAGACTGGCGCTTAATATTGTAAATAAGACCGGCACAAGTGCCAATAGAATCATCTTCGGATTTTTTCTGGCTTCATACCTCATCAGCATGTGGATCAGTAATACAGCGACCACATTGATGATGCTGCCGATAGCCAGTTCCGTGGTGCTGTTACTAGTTAATGAAGACAAACGCCTCAATCACAAAGGCACGAGAAATTTTGCAACAGCATTAATGTTGTCCATAGCCTATGGCGCAAGTATCGGGGGCATAGCCACGTTGGTAGGATCGCCGCCGAATGCGAGCATGGCCGGCATACTGGACAAATCATTTCATTATGAAGTGAGCTTCCTGGAATGGATGAAGCTTGGACTTCCTTTCTCATTGCTCCTCCTCATTTCCGCATATTTCATTTTAGTAAAAGTGATTTACCCAAACAAATTGGGGAAGTTTGAGTTGGGCCATGAAATTATTCACAGCGAATTGACAGCCCTTGGAAGATGGTCCAAATCTGAAAAATCTATCTTCTTCATTTTTGTATTGACCGCAGTATTATGGATCGTCCAAGGTCCCGTATCCTCGATGTTGAAACCTCTGGGAATTGAGTTCACTGATACGGCCATCGCTATCATCATGGCGTCACTTTTATTCATTCTGCCAAATGGAAAAAAAGAAGGGAAATCGATATTGGAATGGAAAGACACCGAAAAATTACCATGGGGTGTATTGCTGATGTTTGGGGGAGGAATGAGTCTTGCAGAAGCCTTTTCCGGAAGCGGGCTAGTGGAAAGCATCACCCGTAGTATGGATCAAATGGACAAGTCGAATATGTTTCTATTTGTAAGTTTCCTCTGTGCAGTTGGATTAGTGCTGACAGCCTTGATGAGCAATATCGCAATGGTGAATATTTTCGTGCCTGTGGTTGGTGCGCTTGCTGTTGGTGCCGGAATTTCACCGGTCATTTTTGCCATTCCGGTCACGATCGCCGCCAGTTGCGATTTTATGTTCCCGATGAGTACACCTCCCAATGCCATTGCATATAGCAGCGGCTTTATCAAGAGTAAGGACATGCTAAAAGCAGGGATCGTACTGAATATTTTGTCGCTATTGCTGCTGATGGGACTGGTCTATTTTCTTGTCTGAAAAAAATGAATTGCTTCAACAAACCACTAGTATTTGACTTTGATAAAAATTCACCGAAAATATCGAGTCACACACAAAATGACCTACAAAAATTTTTGATTAGAAAAATGGCCGAATAAAATCGGCCGTCTTTTTTGTGATCCCGAAGGGATTCGAACCCCTGGCCCTCCCGATTGCATCGGGATGCCTATCCTAGTTGAGCTACGGGTCAAGAATAATAGTCTAATCAGGCCGGTCGGCTGGATTGGGAACGCTCTTCTTTTGCTCGGCTATCAGTTGTTCTAAATGAATCCGACTTTTGAAAGACTTTAGTTTCATCTCATACTTAACCGCTTCAGACTTTGTCGCAAACCCTTTTGAATAGACTAACTCAAATGGTTTATGAGGTTTGGTGAAAGTGCTCCCTCCTTGATTATGACGTCTTAACCGGTCTTCCAGATTTTTGGTACTTCCGATATAATAAATATCATTCGTTAGTGAACGAATAACATAGGTAAAATGCAAAATTTCGATTGCATCCATGATTGGTTTAGTATAAAAAGTGATCCCGAAGGGATTCGAACCCCTGGCCCACAGATTAGAAATCTGTTGCTCTATCCAGCTGAGCTACGGGACCATATAAAACTTCAAAGTCCAAAATTCGAAGTCCTAAAACTTCGAATTTTGAACCTCTATAAGTCGGGGTGGCAGGATTCGAACCTACGACCTTCTGCTCCCAAAGCAGACGCGATACCGGGCTACGCTACACCCCGAAAAAACCTCATTTTTAATTCGCTGCAAATTTCAACTATAAAGCCAGTGAATCAAAACCGGATTCGTATATCCGATCAAATTTCTTTTGCGGAGAGGGGGGGATTCGAACCCCCGGTAAGAGTTACCCCCTACGACAGTTTAGCAAACTGTTGGTTTCAGCCACTCACCCACCTCTCCTGAGGTCTCAAATTTTTTGAGGCGGCAAATGTAGAGAAATAAGGGTCTCGGACAAGACATAAACTAAAAAAACCTTTGGATCTCCTGGAAACAGGCCACACCACTGATTTTTTACTAAGGCAAACAAGACATAGCCTGACAACACAACAAGCCGCTAATCCATTCTTTGTTGAAAAACACTTTTCCTCGAGGTACAGCGTTCGGCAGAAGGCTTCAATTTTGAGGCGAAATAAATCCCTATGTCAGATACCGAAATTATCATCAAACTGGAGCATGCCGAAATCAGGCAGAAGGAAAATGTCATCCTCAAAGATGTCAATCTGGAAATACGCGCAGGTGAGTTCATATACATGATTGGTAAAACGGGAAGTGGTAAAAGCAGCCTCTTGAAAACGCTCTATGCTGAGTTGCCGTTAAAAATTGGAAGTGGAGAATGTTGCGGATACGATCTGACGAAAATCAAACGTAAACAAATCCCCTATTTGAGGAGAAAACTTGGAATTGTATTTCAGGATTTCGAATTGCTTACGGATAGATCGGTCAATGAAAATCTTGACTTTGTATTGCGGGCCACAGGATGGAGCGATCAAAAAGCGATGGAAAGCCGCATGCAAAGTGTGCTCGATCTTGTGGGACTTGAGAATAAAGGATACAAAATGCCACATGAACTTAGTGGTGGTGAGCAACAACGCGTGGTGATTGCGAGAGCATTATTAAACACACCACAGCTCATACTCGCAGATGAGCCTACAGGCAATCTCGATCCAAAAACAAGTCATGAAATTCTGAATTTGTTGCTTGCAATCAGTCGAGCAGGAACGACCGTATTGATGGCGTCGCATGATTACAATACCATGCAGAAATTCAAAAGCCGCATCATCATTTGTGACGAAACAGAAATTAGAGAGACAACGGATATCACCCAATTCGAAAGCATACACGCCTGATGAATCAACAGCTGGTAAGCGTGATCATTCCTGTGTTCAACGCAGCGGGAACTTTGCGCGAGGCTATTGAAAGTGTTCTGCTTCAATCATTCAGCGCAACTGAACTTATCATCATAGATGGCGGATCTACAGATGGAAGTTTGGAGATCATTAAGTACTTTGAGAAACAAATTGCCTACTTCATTTCAGAACGCGACAGTGGCGTTTATGAGGCTATGAATAAGGGAATAGAAAAATCCAAAGGTGAATGGATTTACATTCTGGGTGCGGATGATGAATTGAACTCAACAGAAGTCCTGGAAGTGGTTATGCGTCAGCGCAGACCTGAGGTTAAACTCATTTTTGGAAATGTGATCAACACCGGTAGGCAACACAATCGTGTACCTCAATTTCACAAGAGCAGTTTTGGGTCGGGCATACTTTGGCGAAACACTTTACATCAGCAATCGGTGTTTTATCATCGGACACTCTTCGATCAACATCTATTCAATCCAAAATATAAAGTGTTGGCAGACTATGCATTTCATCTACATATCTATAAAGATAAAATTTCACATGAATATCTTGACATTACGATTGCAAAATGTGAAGCAAGAGGACTTTCAAAAAAGTTTGAATGGTCATTGTATGCCGAAGAAATCCAGATGAAGCGTGATCTGGAAACACGTTATCCGCTTATTGCAAGATTATGGGTACGGCCTTGGGCTCTTGCTAAATTCATTTTCAAGAAAATTTCGAGGTAAACAGAATTATAAAGCTTCAAAAATCGAATGAAGCACTTTCGACTCTGATTGCCAGTTCAGCTTTTCTCTTGCTGCAAGACAATTTTTTTTCCACAAATCAAAATCAGGATGATCAAGTGTCATCTTGATTTCTTCCGCCAAGATCGTGGGTTCGACTTTTGGTGTGATTCTACCGATGTTATACTCCAGCACTATTCTGCGTAATTCCTGAAGATCTGAAACCAAGACAGGAATGCCGGCATGGATGTAATCAAAAAGTTTATTCGGTAACGATAAAGTATAATTCAGGTGCAACGGTTTATCAAGCGATAATCCCAGATCTGCATTGGCGGTATATTGCCTCAAATCTTCGAATGGCATTTTCGGAAAAATCCTCACCTTTTCTTCCAGACCCAATGACCTGACAAGTTCCTTCAACACTTCCATTTCTCTACCCGAACCGATGATTAATAACAGGACGTTTTCAACTTTCGACATCGCTTGAACGAGTTCAACTCCTCCCCGATCAGGGTCAATGTAAGCACCCTGTAATAAAATTATTTTTCTGTTTGGAGGTAGTCCAAGCTCGTTTCTCGTTTTTGTTATTTGTAATGGATTCAAAAGTGGAATGTTCCTTACAACCTGAACATTCACATTATACTTCGCCCGGTAAATGGACGCGATACTTTCGTTAACGGTGTAAACATGTTTTAACTTCGGAAATATCCAACCCTCAATTCGTTCCCATATTTTTTTCTGAAATGACCGGCCAGTCAAACCCTCAGCTTCAGTAAAATACTCGTGGCTGTCATAAACTAACTTCTTCCTTCTCCATTTGCTGATGATAAAAGCGGGAAGCAAAGTATCCAGATCATTGCTCAAAATGACATCTGTTTTTTTAAACAACAAGTAAAAAAACAAACGAATATTGAGAGCAGCATAAAAAAGTGCACCGGAAGAAAACATCAATTGAAAACGCTTGATTTCATAAGGTCGATTAAAATCTGTACTGCCTTTCATCATTCGACCTACGAGGGTAATTTCAAAACCCATATCCAGCAGTGTATTGCAGACTTTCGCAACGCGTTGATCGTGTTGCAGATCATTGCTTACGAGTACTGTAATATGTTTCCCTTTCTTATTCAAAAATCACTTAGCAGCAAATTTGTAAGGAGCAAACTATCCGGCAGACTTCATATTGTCTTTAATTTCCTTCAACACTTTTTTCGTGTAAAGAGGAAAATCTGCATTCATCATCCAACTGAAGTAACCAAGGTCTTTTTGAAACACATCTGAAACAGTCATGTTTTTGTATTTACCAAAATTAAAAACTGGTTGATCGCTATCATTAAATACAATGTGACCGGCAAAGTCAGCTTTGCGTTTTCGTTCACTGAGTCTATGGATGGCTTCCATATCATTCTGCACAGGCTTTGTAATATTTCCTTTACCATCATCTACTTCCACATCTTTGTATCGATCGAGCATTGCTTCAAACACTTCCAACGAAGCAAGAGCATCCGGCAATGCTTCGTGTGCATCCTCGAGCGATTTTCCACAATAAAATTTATATGCCGCTTTCAGATTGCGTTGTTCCATCATGTGAAAAATGACTTGCACATCGATGAGGTTACGACCTTCAATACTAAAGTCAATACCTGCGCGCAAAAATTCTTCAGCCAGAAGAGGAATATCAAAACGATTCGAATTGAAACCACCCAGATCGCATTCGAACAGAAATTTAAAAAGCTTTGGAGCAATCTCTGCAAATGAAGGAGCATTCTTCACATCTGCATCATAAATACCATGCACGAGTGATGATTCAATAGGAATTGGTACTCCAGGATTGATCAGCATCCTATGCTCTTTTCCCATTTGTGATGGCATCATAACCGTTTGACCATCTGGAGAAATCTTCACCACAGCAAGTTCAACGATGCGATCTTTTCCAATGTCGGTACCTGTTGTTTCCAGGTCAAAAAATGCGATCGATCTTTTCAGGTTGAGTTTCATTCTTAATTTATTTTTTGCGTTCCAAAATATTCTTAAAACAGTTTGCGTTCACTTCACACAGAGTAGCGGTCCTCATTGGACCAGGGTAGCAAAAGAAACCCCCGGACGGGAGAGTCCGAGGGGTTTCTTGTTTTTTGACATTCAGATTACGTATTGGCCATCTTGATAGTGATTCAAACTCACTAACCCTGAACCCTTACTTTGATGTATTGAAACTGCTCATAAATGAGACGACTTTTCTTCGCATCATTCGCATATTCTTTACCCTGCACCAATTTCGTTGGTTCAGCAAAAGTGAAATCTTTGCCTTCGTACATTTTGTATTTACCTAACTCATCACGAATTTGGTTATGCGCTGTTTCACTTCTATGTGCCACCAAATCTTCATTGTTTTTAAAACGGGTAGAAGGCACTTTCGAAGCAGATGCTTCAACAGTGATTACCGGCTTTTTACCCGATTTGATGATGGCATCAACATCACGAATAAACAATGCAAATTCCGGTTCAGTGACACCAAATTCGTGGAAGTCATACACAAAATATCTTGAATACTGTGCAAACCCTTTTTCCGGAATGTATTGACGATTGATCGGATCCTTCGAATTGAATTTAAATTCTTTGACTTCCTGTGACTCACCAGCCGGTGTTTCCAAGATAGCGGGCTCTTCCACAATAGGTGCTTCTACCTTTGGAGTTTCAACCGGAACGACAGGCTCCTTCGGTTTTTCTGTTGCCATGGTCACAGGCACGAGGAACACCTCACGTTCGATCTCCTGAAAAGCACTTTCACAAGGAACGTTGATATCATCGTCCTTGATCATTTCTTTCCCTTTGTAATATTCGATGTGATAGCTTGTACAAGGATTCAGAATGGCCAGATAACCACCATCGCGTTTACGCGGACGGTATTCTGAAATTTCACCATTCTTATTATTTGTCACCAGAATTCTTAAGTCATCAGGTAATTCTTCGCCTTCAGCCGAGATGATAAAACCTTTGAGAACGGCAAGTTGAGTCTCGTTGGTAATCTCCGGCATGTCTACGAGGTAAATATCTTTCAGTCCATAACCACCATCTTTTGAAGAAGAGTAATATGCGCGACGTCCATCAGCCATCGGAACAAAGAACGCATCATCATCAACGGTGTTCAGCGGATATCCCATATTCACAGGACTACCCCATTCACCATCTTCACCAAGTTTAGAATAATAGATATCAAATCCACCCATGGAGTTGTGTCCTTTCGAAGAGAAGTAAAGTGTTTTACCATCAGCAGTAAGGAACGGCGCATCCTCGTCGTAGATCGTATTCACAAGCGTACCAATATTGAGAGAACGGCTCCATTCTCCATTTGGAAGTTTTACGCATTTATAAATATCTCTTTTGCCAATTCCACCATCCCGATCGCTGACGAAATACAATGTATTACCATCAGCAGAAACAGTAGCGTGAGTCTCCCACGAAGCCGTATTGATATCGGAACCAAGCAACATGGGTTCACTCCAGGTTTCTCCGATCAACGCGCTTTCCATGAGAGTTCCATCTCCATAAACGTCCCGGTAAATGAAAAGAGTTTGTCCATCAGGCGATACGCTGATTGTTGCATCGTGAGCATCAGTATTCAAGTTCAAAATCTCCGGCTCTGTCCAAACACCTTCTTCGTTTTTGAAGGATACATAAACGTCTTCTTTGAATTCACCAGTATCGAGGTCACGAATAGAACTGTTGCTTGTATCAGCCCGAAGTTTGCGGCTGGTGAAGAACATGGTACTTTCATCCAGAGAAAGTACCGGGCTGAAATCGTTTGTTTCTTTATTTACAACCGGGCCAACATTGGTGATGATGTAATTTCTTGGATTCGCCATCTGCGTTTTTGCTTCCTGACACATTTCGAGTTCGCGTTGTGCCTCTGCATACATCAAATGCTTTTTACCCAATTGTTTTTGCAGTTTTTCAAAACTTTCAATGGCTGCGTCCAACTGGAGATTTAAAGCTTGAGCCCTTCCAAGATAAAAAAGCGTTTTCACCGGAGCACGCTTCTCTGACGGGTCGTACTCATCATAGTTTTTGCTGAATTTCTTAACGGTCGCAGCTTCCAGATACTGGAGAGCATCGAGTTTCGAATTTGCCGTTTGCAAAAAACAATATCCAATTTTGTAATTGACATTTGCATTGTTCGGATCATCTACCAGAATTTCTCTCCAGGTATTGATACTTTGAATCCACAACCTTTCTTCCATGAGACGATTGGCCTCAACGAATTTGGCGCCGAAGTCAAATCTCGGAGGATTTTCCGCGACAGATTCGTGCGGTAAAAATGAAAGAATAACAATAACGAGAGAAGTAAGTAAGCTCTTCATCTTAAAAATGTAGTAAAGTCAACAATGGTTTGCGCGCCCGAAGATAGATAAACTTCATATTCGCTGGAAAGTTAATTCTCAGGGTTTTAAATTTCCCTGTTGATATCCCAGTTCTCGAGATAGTCGGCCAGCCTGCGCACAAAACGGCCGCCAAGTGCTCCGTCTACCACGCGATGGTCGTAGCTATGGCTCAAAAACATCATATGTCTGATGCCGATAAAATCACCAGAAGGTGTTTCAATGACAGCAGGTTTCTTGCGAATCGCTCCAACCGCCATAATAGCTACCTGAGGCTGATTGATAATTGGGGTTCCCATCACATTGCCGAAAGTTCCGACATTGGTTAAGGTATAGGTACCGCCAGAAATTTCATCCGGAGTGAGTTTGTTGTTTCTTGCGCGATCGGCGAGGTCATTCACCTTTTTTGCCAAACCAACGAGGTTAAGCGTATCTGCATTTTTTATCACCGGTACGATGAGGTTACCACTTGGCAAGGCAGCTGCCATGCCAATATTGATGTCGCCCCTTTTAATAATTTTATCACCATCCACTGAAATGTTGATCATTGGGAAATCCTTGATCGTTTTCACCAGTGCTTCAATAAAAATAGGTGTAAATGTGAGCTTTGTTTTTTCCTGTTGCTCAAATTGCTTTTTCACCTTTTCACGCCACAACACGATATTCGTGAGATCAGCTTCCACGTAAGATGTTACGTGTGCTGAAGTTTGTTTGCTCATGACCATGTGATCAGCGATGAGTTTTCTCATCCTGTCCATTTCGATGATTTCATCATTGCCGCCAACCGAAATCGCGGCTTTTGTTTTCACCGGAGCAACTGAAGCAACCGGTTCTGTCTTTTTCTCGATGGAGCCATTGGCAGGCACTACAGCCGCCGTGGCAGGAGCCTTGCCTCTATTCTGAACAAAATCCAGAATATCATTTTTAGTTACTCGACCACCTTGACCTGAACCACTTATTGATTCCAACTCCGCAGCTGAAATGCTTTCTGCTTTCGCGATGGTGCGAACAAGAGGTGAATAGAATCTGCCTTCCGGTCCAGATTTCAATACAACGTCGGCGAGTGGCTCGGCCATCACGGCAGCTTCCACATGTCCATTGGATGCAGCCTTCGCGGCCTGTTCAATTTTTTGAGGCGCAGCAGGAGCAGCAGCCGACACAGTTGTTGTTTGGGCGCCAACACCAATCAGAGCAATTGGCTGACCAACCTGAACCACGTCGCCTTCCTTTACCAGGCATTTCAGTAAAACTCCATCTTCCGGTGAAGGCACTTCGCTGTCTACCTTATCTGTGGCTATTTCGATGATTGGTTCGTCCGCTTTTACGGCGTCACCTTCCTTCTTCACCCACTTGATGATGGTTGCTTCCGCAACACTTTCGCCCATCTTGGGCAGCATTAATTCTATCTGGGACATTGACAGATTGATTCGTTAATTTGAGAGCACAAATGTAGCGTACCAAGACATGAAGTTGGTGAGCTACGTGGCATTTCTAAAAAGTTGACTACACATCCTAGGCAAGGTTAACAAGTGCGGTAAAACGAAACGATCGAGCGTTTATAAAACAAACCTAACAATGCGTAAATATTACGAATCGCCCAGATTCTTCCTTCCTTTCCAGGCGATGGAAAGGTCATTCATGACACGGTAATCCTTAGCGTAGAGCACATTCAATTTCTGAATATTTTCAATGGACTTCGCTGCATTGGCATTGGCAGACATCGGATTCAAGACTCCTCTCCTCAACTTAGGCAAATGTTGATCTGTTGGTTTGTTTTCCGGATCATTCGAATATCCAATCCAGGATTTATTTCCGATCAACACCATTAGAATATTCGTAAACACTCCCACTGGTTTTTTCACCAAAAAAATCCAGACCGGTATCAGTGGAATAAAAATGATAGAAAGCAGAATGTCCAGAATTCGCTTTGACCGTTTATTTCTCACGAGTGAAACTGAATTGACATCCATCATGAAACCATCGCCGCTTGTTTCAATACTTCCGGAACCGATAATGTACAGACTTTCCGGAGGTGCTATTTTGAATTCGATGGTTTTATCTTCTACCACACTCATTGCGCGTATGATGCCGGATGGACTTATATCGCGAGCGCAAAAAATCACTTGGCCAATGTCATGAATTCTCACTATTTCATCGAGCTGATCCACGTTACCTATATCACCAGAGTGAATGCTTTCTGATGGTGAAACCATGGTCAAAAAACCCGGTTCCTGTTGGATCTGATTCAAAATTAATTTTACCCGATCCGCCTCATCTCTTAACCCAACAATTGCCACACGTCGCAAAATTGACTTACCTAATCCCGTTTTGCCTGTAAAGAAATAATTAAGCAACACTCTATCTATAAAAAATAAGAGGAGTGCCACCAAAGTACCCATCAGAATCAGTGCTCTTGAAAAGCGAAGACTCTCGGGCAACAAAGAATAGCCGATCAGAATAATTGCCGAACCTAGTAAGATTGGTTTCAATACTCTGAGCGGTCGAATTGGTTTATCATACGCCCCGCCGATCCAGGCAGAAATGCACCAAATCAAAGCATAAACAACAAATGCATAAGTAACCAGATCGTTGTCGTAAATTTTATTCTGAGAAGTGGCATACAAACCCTTCAATAAAAACATGGAAATCAAAACCAGAGAAACATCGAGCACCGGTAAAAACATTCTGCGGATAAATCTGTTGAGTATGGCCACTCCTGCCCTCAACCAGATTGCGATTTGAATAAAAAAGGAAAACCAACGGGCATTTTTTTCCGAAAAGTGCTTTCTCGCAAAAATGACCATCGCGTTGTAAAACACATAGACATAGTTGAGACTACCCTTTTTCGTGCTTTCACCTTTGTAGTGAATAATTCGTGTTTCGGGGAAATAATAATTTCTCCATCCGCCCAGAATTATTCTCCATGATAAGTCGATATCTTCTCCATACATAAAAAATGCTTCATCGAGCAGGCCCACTTGGTCGAGTGTCTTTTTTCTCATCAGCATAAAAGCACCGGAAAGAATTTCAACCTGATGCGTTTCATCATTGCTCAGATTTCCTAAGTGATATCTGTTGAATTTACCTGACTTAGGAAAGAGGCGTGATATGCCGAATATTTTATAGAACGAAGTCAATGGAGTTGGCAATCCGCGTTTTGATTCCGGTAAAAAAATCCCTTTACCATCCACCATTTTCACACCCAGTCCACCCGCATCGGGATGCCGGTCCATGAAATCGACCACCTTTCTGAAAGTATCTTCTTCCACAAGAGTATCCGGATTCAGCAGCAGCACATATTCACCGCCAGCCAATTTCATTGCCTGATTGTTCGCTTTCGAAAATCCTGTGTTCTCTTTATTTGCGATCAATCTCACAAGAGGAAATTTCTGCTGGACCATTGCCACACTGCCATCCACAGAATTATTGTCAACGACCCAGATTTCAGCATCCATCGCAGCCAATGCCTTTTCAACAGAAAGCAGGCATTGTTCCAGGAAATGCTGAACATTGTAGTTGACTATGATAACTGAAAGTTTCATTAAACGCAGATACGTGCAAATAAACGCCTTGCATCAGGCAAAATAAAAAAACGGCCAATAAAAAAGAGTGATTCCGATTGTCGATGCATCAGTTAACGGCATTCAACTGAAGCCATTTTTATCTTTTCAGAGAAACTTCGTAAGGCGTGCGAAGTAAAATACTTCTACCCAAAGTTACTTCATCAGTATATTCCAATTCGCCACCAACCGCCACGCCTCGTGCAATAGAAGAGATTTTTAAATCGAATGCGCTCAACTTTCTGAACAGGTAAAAACAAGTTGTTTCACCCTCCATAGTGGCGCTTAAAGCCAGAATAATTTCCTTTATCTCACCTTGTGAAGCTCTTTGCACAAGACCATCAATAAACAAATCGGACGGGCTGATACCATCTATCGGCGAAATGATACCTCCGAGGACATGATATTTTCCTTGAAACTGACCAGTACTTTCGATAGCCATCACATCCCGGATATCTGCCACCACACAAATCAGCGATGCATCCCGGTAAGGTGATGCACAAATAGTGCATTGAGCATCATCAGAGAGATTGTTACATGTCACACACAACTTGGTGTGTTCTCTCATATCCGTGAGGGCTTTCGCAAAGCGTTGAATGTCTTCCGGCTTTCTTTTGAGCAACTCAAGAACCAATCGCAAAGCTGTTTTGCGACCAATACCCGGCAAACTGCTTACCTGATCAACTGCAAGTTCAATATATCTGGAGGGAATATTCACAAGAAAATTTCTAGCGCGAATTTACCACACTCAAGACAGCAAGATCATTCAACAAATTTTTTTGAGTTAAATAAGTTCTCATTTTTGCGCAGATGAAAAAACAACTCTTGCGATTGCGCAACCTGATGTGTGCAATGCTGGCAGGTATCGGACTACTTTCGACGGGATGCACCAAATCAAAATACACCTGGAGTACGGAAGAAGAATATTTCGAAGTACCGATCTGGAAACAACATGTCAAGGCATTCAAGAAAATGAAATTTCCTGAACATACGACTACACTATTCATTGGAGACAGCATGACCGAAGGATACGATCTGCGTCGACATTTTGAGATGGACTCTCTGGTCAATATGGGAATTAGTGGTGACTTTACATCAGGCGTTTTAAAACGTACTGATCTTGTGAAAAAGCTTCAGCCGAAAAAAATATTCATTATGATTGGGATTAATGACATCTTGAAATCGGTACCTCAGGATCGTATCAAATCACAGTATGCTGAGATACTAAATGAACTTCAAACATATTGTCCTGATGCGACTTTATACGTCCAGAGTAATTTACCTACATCAGGCATGGGAGGAAATGATCAGTCAAATGCGGCAATACTTGAAAAAGTAAAAGACCTGAATCTTTTTCTCTCGGCTCAGTGTCAGGAAAAAAACATTTCGTTCGTCAATTTATATCCCTGGTTTGAAAATGCAGATTTAAAATTGAATCCCTCTTACACCTATGATGGTTTGCATCTCAATGACGCTGGATATATACTTTGGACCGAACAAATTCTGCCGATGGTTCATCCATAATTTCTGTGTTAAGAATTTTTTTCTTCAACCAGAAAATGAGCGGAGGAATATCTTTTATTTGGCCATATGTCATCCTGGATCATACTTTTTGTTTTACTGATTTATTTTGGTTTGCTGTTGGTTATTTCTCGCGTCACATCGCGCAACGCCACTAACCAATCCTTTTTTCAGGCGAATAAATCCGCTCCATGGATGCTTGTTGCTTTTGGAATGGTGGGGACTTCACTTTCAGGCGTTACATTTATTTCTGTACCGGGTACCGTGGGAGCATCTCACTTCAATTATTTCCAGGTTGTCATCGGGTATTTCATCGGGTATTTCGCCGTTGCCTACATTCTGTTGCCTGTTTACTACAAGTTCAATCTCACTTCCATTTATACCTATCTGCAGCATCGGTTCGGAATGTTCTCTTACAAAACAGGTGCTTTGCTCTTTATCATTTCCAGAACGTTAGGCGCAACACTTCGACTTTATCTTGTGATCAACGTCTTGCAACTTTTTGTTCTGGATGCATTGAATGTTCCTTTTTGGGCCACAGCCGCATTGATCCTATTGATGATTCTCCTCTACACATTTAAAGGTGGTGTTAAGACAATCGTTTGGACAGATACACTACAAACTTTTTTTATGTTGCTTGCATTGGTCGTTTGTGTCGGATACGTAGTGAATGATATGGGATTAAATTTTTCGACAGCTTTGTCATCATTGAATGAAAGTGGCTACACGGAAATTTTCAACCTCAATTTTTCGGATAAAAAATATTTTCTGAAACAAATCATCGGAGGTGCTTTCATCACTATTTCTATGACAGGACTCGACCAGGAAATGATGCAAAAGAACATCAGTGTTCGAACGTTAAAAGACTCGCAGAAAAACATGATTACCTTCAGCGTAATCATGGTATTCGTCAATTTCATTTTTTTGCTACTTGGTGGAATGCTCAGCGTTTACGCCATTTCTAAAGGAATTGAAATCAGAGGAGATGATCTTTTTCCAACGGTGGCGATGCAATATCTACCACCATTCATCAGCCTCATTTTTATCATCGGTTTGATCAGCGCTCTGTTTCCTTCAGCAGACGGTGCAATAACTGCGCTCACGGCGTCATTTTGTATCGACCTTCTGGGCATGAAACGCGATGAAAGCAAAACAGAAGAACAACATGCACGGACACGCAAAAGTGTTCACCTCGTTTTTACTGGTGTGTTTATGCTGATGGTTTTGTTTTTTAAGGCCATCAACAATAAAGAAGTAGTAACCATCTTGCTCGACATTGCCGGGTACACCTACGGACCATTGCTCGGTTTATTCGCATTTGGAATTTTAACCAATAGAAAAACAAAAGACAAACTGGCGCCTATCATTTGTTTGGTAGCGCCTGCCATAGCATTTACTATCGACAAGACCGCTGTCCACTGGCTAGGAGGATACAAATTCGGAATTGAAATGCTTGCCATTAATGGGTTGCTCACATTTGCGGGACTTTGGTTCTTCAGTCAAAAGTCTGATGTGATTGAATCCACAACTCCGGCCGTGACAGCGAAATAGGTTAACACCGAATTATAACATCTCGCCTAACTCAAGCCAACGCATTCCCTTTTCATCCAACTTCGTGATCACTTCACCCAATTTTTTGGTGACTTCCAGAAGTTCGTCATGATCAGATGTAATGTTATTTAGCTTCACTTCTAGCTCTTGCTTTTCGATCTCCAGCAGAGGAATTTCTTTGCTTATCTGATCGTACTCGTGTTTGTCTTTGAATGTGAGTTTACCTTTTTGAAGTTCATTTTTAGTTCCTCCCTTCGGTTTTGCTTCCTGCACCTCGCGCTTGATGGCAGATTTTCTCGCAGCATCCTGTTCTTCCATTCTGCGATAAGTATCGTAGTTACCGAGGATGTCTTTGACATCACCTTCTCCATCCAATACAAAAATGTGATCGACGAGTTTATCGAGAAAATATCTGTCGTGACTTACGATCAACAGGCAACCCGGATAGTAGAGAAGATATTCCTCAAGAGCCGCAAGTGTGAATACGTCCAGGTCGTTGGTAGGTTCATCCAGAATCAGGAAATTCGGATTCTTCATAAGTACCAGCAACAACTGCAACCGTTTCCTTTCTCCACCGCTCAGCTTTTCTACAAAAGTGCTGTGAGAATGTTTAGGGAACATAAATCGCTCAAGCATTTGTGATGCCGTGATTGTTTTACCCTTTGTGAGTGGAATAAAATCAGCCACTTCACGAATACATTCTAACAATCTCTGACCTTCCTTGAGTGGAATTCCCTGCTGATCGAAATAACCAAAAACAACTGTTTCACCAACGACGATTTTACCACCGTCAGGTTCCATTCGTTTGGTGAGAAGATTTAGGAAAGTAGTTTTACCAGTTCCGTTGCGGCCAACAATTCCAATTTTTTCCTTATTCTTAAATACGTAGTCGAAATTGTTCAGCACTTGTGTATTTCCAAAGTGCTTTTTCACTTTATGAAACTCCACAATCTTGCTTCCCATGCGACTCATATTGATTTCAAGTTCGAGTGCATCCGGATCATCGCTTCTGACAAGACTTTCCTTGAGATCATGAAAACTTTCCATGCGTGATTTACTTTTCACAGTTCTTGCACGCGGCATCTTTCTGGCCCACTCCAATTCTTTCTTGAATAGCATTTCTGCTTTGCCACGCACAACACTTTCAAGTTGTTCACGCTCCGATTTTTTTTCCAGGTAATAAGAGAAATTTCCTTTGTATCGATAAAGTGATTTGTTCTCCATTTCCAGAATTTCATCCGTAATATTTTCCAGGAAATATCGATCGTGAGTGATCATAAAAATGGTCATGTTCGACTGAGAAAGAAATTCCTCGAGCCACTCAATCATTTCAAGGTCCAGGTGATTCGTAGGCTCATCGAGAAGCACCAGATCCGGTTCTTCGATCAACACTTTTGCCAGAGCGATTCTTCGTTTTTGACCTCCACTCAATGATCCAACCATTCGGTCCAGATCATGAATATCAAGTTTGCCTAGTACTTCTCTTGCTCTTGCTTCATAATCCCATGCATTATTGCGATCCATGGCATCATGAGCACGCTCCATGGCCTTCTCATCATGACTTTCCACAGCTTTCTCATAGTCTGCGATTGCTCTCGTTTTTGGACTGTCGGCAGAAAAAACATTGTCGAGAATTGTGCGGGCGTTGTCTAATTCCTGTTCCTGAGAAAGAAAACCAAGTCTCACTTCTTTATTATAAGTAACACTACCTGAATCAGGAGTTTCCTTTCCGACAAGAATTCGGAAAAGTGAACTTTTACCGGCCCCATTTCTGGCAACCAACGCGATTTTTTGTCCTCTCTCAATACCAAAAGTCAGGTTTTCAAAAAGATTGTTGATACCAAATGACTTGGTCAGATTTTCTACAGACAGGTAATTCATAGTTCGCGGAGAGGTTGAAAATGAAAACTCCGGGGCGCCAAATATCGCATGAAATAAAGCTTTTATCGACATCCTGTAGCACAACAAGTCAGTAATTGCTGTGATTTCACAATGAAAATCGAATACTTATTCATATTCAGGCTTCATTCCACTCTCATTCAAACTTGACGTGACTTGGCCTGAAAGCGATTATGACAGCATGAATTGAAAAAAACCTTTGATCTCAACTTAGTAAATTCGTCGTATGAAAATTCAATGGTTTCTCAAAGATTGGTCGGAATTGTCAAAAGATGAGTTGTACGAGATACTTGCATTGCGCATTGAAGTATTTGTCATTGAACAGAATTGTCCCTATCAGGATGTAGATGGTAAAGACAAAAAAAGCAGACACTTATTCGCAATGGATGAAACAGGAAAATGTATCACATTCCTGAGACTCGTGAAGCCAGGAGTTTCATACAAAGAATGGTCGATAGGCCGGGTAGTTACTTCATCATCTATGCGAAGAACAGGGCTTGGTAAAGAACTGATGAAAAAAGCAATGCTCTTCTTTGCTGAATTAGAAAATCCATCTGTTCGCATTTCTGCTCAATCTCATTTGCAAAAATTCTATGAAGATTTTGGATTTAAAAAAGTAAGTGAAGAGTATA
This sequence comes from Flavobacteriales bacterium, assembly GCA_031417525.1. Classification (GTDB taxonomy): domain Bacteria; phylum Bacteroidota; class Bacteroidia; order Flavobacteriales_D; family Sanyastnellaceae; genus JAIBBG01. The sequence continues at coordinate 32,687 of JANOVT010000337.1, forward strand.
TGGAGGACGACATTCCGCATATTGAAATGTTGTTCAATTCATAATGACAATGGACTTTCAAGAAAAAACAGCCTTCATATCAGCAAGCTTTTTCATAACTTAAAACAATAACTACTTTTCCGTAAATCAAACTTCTTAATCTTGTGAAAGAAAAATTGCTATGAATACAGAACTGAAATCACGTTGGGTCAGCTTATCAAAAGCAAGACAAACAATTCTAGATGAGTTGAACACCTGGCCAGAAGACCATATACAGCAACAACCAGCACAAGGCTGGAGTGCTTCACAAGTTTTGGAACATATCCTGTCATCGGAAACAGGAACATTGGGTTACATGAAAAAGAAGTCAACGTCTGGCTGGGAAACTCTGGAAGTAACCGGAGAAGAACATAAGGAACGAAGCAATGCGCTTAATTCACGGTTAGTTTCACCAATGAAAATTCAAGCTCCTTCTGTTTTACCCGAGCCGACAAATCAATACGCTCTGACTCAACTGATTTCCGCTTGGGATAGATTGCGCGCAGAAATGGAACATTTTCTTGCAAGTGTTGATGTGGCTCATTATGACAAATTGGTCTTTCGTCAACCGGTCGCCGGCATGTTGAATCTGCTTCAGACAGTTGAATTTTTAGAAAACCACATACATCATCACATTCCTCAATTGGAACGCATCAGGCAAGAACTTCAATTTTGAAAGACACCGACCAACAAAATAACGGATCGATGCCATGGCACGCATGGGGATGCATGGCAATTGCTTTTGCAATTCCTGTTTCAAAAAAAATTGTTCCGGGTTTTATTGTGTTGTTGGGCATTTACGTCGTTGTTTATTTTCTTCGAAGAAAGAGGTTTCATAAGCCGAATTTTAAAACACCGCTACTTCTGTTAGGTGCATTGTTTATTCTGCATGTTTTTGGATTGCTCCGGTCCGAACATGTGCAAGCAGGAATTAATGAGATTGGCATCAAACTTTCGCTTCTTGCTTTTCCGCTCATTGCCTGGTTGATGCCACCATTGAATGTCAGACAAACAAAAAACATCCTGCTTTCATTTGTTTATGGTTGTTTGATTTTTATACCGATTGCTGTTGGCTATGGAATTTTCCGATCGTTTCAGCATGATAACTTTTCATGGCTGAGCTATGAAAAATTGGGAATTTATTTTCATCCGACTTATGCCGCCACGTATCAGGCAATGGCATTCTTCATTCTCATGCGTGAAGCTGTTTTTCAGAATTTCATTTTCAATAAAATGAAAGTTCACTATCTGTTTTGCGGAGTCATGCTTGTTTTTATCAGCATGCTCGCTTCTAAGGCAGGATTGATTGCAGCCATAATTTCAATCATGATGATTGCCTGGTTGTTTTTCAAAAAGAAAAATCGCATAGCACCGGCTCTTGTTGTAGCAATTACTTCCATCTCAGTATTGTTTATTTCAACCTGGATTGCTCCTGAAACATCCATGCGTGTAGAAGCGGCCATTTCTGATTTCGAAGATGATGCAGAAGAAAGTCCGATTACACAAAACAACAATTCACCGAAACCAGTTTCCCCATCCGATTCGCTTGCACAATCTGTAGCATTTGCGAAATCAAGCACTCAACTAAGGCTTGTAACCTGGAGTGCTTCAAAAGAAATTCTGATAGAACATCCGCTAGGCAGTGGAACCGGAGATACCAAGTATGATTTAATCCAAAAATATGAGGAGCGTGGAGAAAGCTATGCAGCACAAAAAAAGTTGAATGCACACAACCAATTTTTACAATACGGCGCTGAACTCGGCTGGATAGGACTTTCCATTCTCAGCGCAATAGTTGTGATTTTACTCCACAGAGGTTTTAAACCAAGGAACGTTGTCCTTCTGAACTTTACGCTTCTTTGTGCGATGAATTTTCTTTTTGAATCCTTCCTCGAAGTTCAAGCAGGCATCGTTTTTTTCTGTTTCTGGATCATGGTTTTCTCCATTCAGAAAAAAACAAAATTTGAAGTCTCTTGAAATAGTAAAACCTCGAAACCATTATTTATTCTCTGAATTCTCGAATTCTTCCAAGCCAGCTTTCAATTTTGTATTGTGGTATTTTTTCGTTGCCTTTACAAACGAAACGAACAGCGGATGCGGATTCATCACGGTGCTTTTATATTCCGGATGGAATTGTGCTGCAAGGAAATAAGGATGGTCATCCAGTTCAATGATTTCAACCAGGCCACTTATAGGATTGATTCCGGTGCATTTGAATCCTGCTTTTTCAAAAGCATCTTTGTAATCGTTATTAAACTCGAAACGATGGCGATGACGTTCTTCGATCAAATCCAGACCACCATAAGCTTTGTACGCTTTAGAATCCTTCACCAGTTTACATTGATATGAACCAAGTCGCATCGTTCCGCCTTTATTGACAACACTCTTTTGTTCAGCCATCAAGCTGATCACAGGATGCGTGGTGTATTCCTTCATTTCAGTGGAATGAGCATCTGCATAGCCCAAAACGTGCCTTGCAAATTCTACTGTGGCCATTTGCATGCCGAGACAAATACCAAAAAATGGAATCTTATTTTCACGAGCATAACGAATCGCTTCAAGTTTACCATCCATGCCTCTTGAACCAAATCCGGGAGCTACCAGAATTCCATCAACTCCTTCCAACTTTTCGATTGCATTTCGGATGGTCAATTCTTCAGAATGAATCCAGCGAACATCTACCGCAACCTCATTGGCAGCGCCAGCATGTATAAAAGATTCAGCAATTGATTTGTAAGAGTCTTTGAGTTCTACATATTTACCTATCAATGCAATTGAAACCCTTCCCTTTGGATTTTTGTGGCGCTCAAGAAAATCCATCCACTTTTTCAGATCAGGCTTTTTCTTGGACTTCACATTCAGCTTTTCCAATACCACTTCATCGAGGCGTTCATCGAGCATCATCACCGGCACATCGTAGATCGTTTTGGCATCGATGCTTTGGATCACTGCGTTTGGAGTGACGTTACAGAACTTAGCAATTTTATTTCTTATTTGAGGAGAAAGATCATGTTCTGTCCGACAAACCAGAATATCCGGCTGTACTCCATTTTCGAGAAGTGTCTTAACTGAATGTTGTGTCGGTTTTGTTTTTAATTCACCGGCGGCGCTCAGATATGGAATGAGCGTCAGGTGAATTACAAGGCAATCATCATCTCTTTCCCATTTCATCTGGCGCACCGCTTCCACATATGGCAAAGATTCGATATCGCCCACCGTGCCACCAATCTCGGTGATCACAAAATCAAATTCACTCTTCGAACCCAGAATCTGGATACATCGTTTGATTTCATCTGTAATGTGTGGAATGATTTGGACGGTCTTTCCGAGGTATTCGCCGCGTCTTTCCTTATCGATAACGCTTTGGTAAATTCTGCCGGTTGTGACGTTATTCGCCTGCGAAGTTGGCACATTGAGAAAACGTTCATAGTGCCCAAGGTCGAGATCCGTCTCAGCACCGTCATCGGTAACGAAACATTCACCATGCTCATAAGGATTGAGAGTTCCCGGATCTACGTTGATATAAGGATCCAATTTTTGAATCGTAACCCGGAATCCACGAGATTGTAGCAACTTAGCTAGTGAGGCGGAAATGATTCCCTTCCCGAGGGAAGACGTCACTCCACCAGTGACGAAAATGTATTTTATATTGTCAGACATGCCGTAATTGTTCAGAATTGTGCAGAAAAGCTAGTTTGAATTACGGAGAACAAAAGTAAACTATGAATGACTAAAGACCACGATTAATCATTCAATACAGCACCATTATCTTCTGAAACGCGCAACACAACAGGCGTTCCGTAAGTTTTTAACAAACCATACAATTGGCGGATTGAGCAAGCAAAAGCCGACGAGTGATACCTAGGTAAACCTAAGAAGTTTCAGGCCGACACCAGTCAGCGCCTATTCCCCCGTAAGATCGCGAGTTAGACTATCCACCACTCTGAATTCAGACAAAAATTCTCTCGCGACCACTCGCAAAATGGTATAAACAGGAATTGCCAGCACCATTCCCAAAATACCACCGACCGTGCCCGCCATAAGCACTACAATAAAAATTTCAAGCGGATGGGCCTTCACGCTATTGCCTAGAATGAGAGGCTGAACAACAAAACCATCGATCTGTTGCGCCACAACAAACACAACCAATACCCTCACCAACAGTGGGAGGATGGCTGTTGCAAAATCCAATTGCAGCGATGTAGTAAGAGCGATCAAAATTCCAATAGCCGCACCCATCAATGGACCGAGGTATGGAATGACATTCACCAGACCTGCAAAAAGGCCAATGAGGATTGCGTTTTGTACACCCAGCACACTTAAGGAAACACCTACCATGGCTGCCATTATGAGGCTCTGTAATCCAACACCAATAAAATACCTGCGCAATAAAGTATGTGTATGCTCCATGATGTTCTTGATCTTTTCAAGGTGCGTTTCAGGTGTAATGGTAAATACAATTCGCGCAAACAGAAACCCATCTTTGAGGAAGAAGAACGCAATAAAAATAACTGCAAAAATTCCGATGACAAGACTTCCAACGATTCCAAAAACACTATTGAAGAAACCTTGAATCCATTGAAAACTGAAAATGCTTTTTGCACTTGTGATGAGATACTCAGTGACGCCGACAAAATTCGCTTGTTCCCCAAAGAGTGCTTTCAACTGCACTTCAATATTAGCCGCCACAGCATCCGTCTCAATTTCGCTTATTAGTTGAATTTCTTCACTCACCAATGGAGCAAACAAGGCAACAAGACCAATGATTAGCGCCAGAAAACTTGCCAGGGAAAACAATGCACGAAACCATGAAGGAAGATAAAATCGCTTGATTCGAATCCTTTTCAACAACTTGTCAAGTGGATCGCAGATAAATGACACAACGACCGCAATAATAATATATGCTATGATCGCACGGAAAAACCAAATCAAACAGAGCAAGAGCGTAACGAAAGCAATGCTAAAAATAATTTTCCAGTTCAGCGGTAGTTTGGACATTTCAATGTTCCTTTTTTGGATAATCAAAAGACGACAATTTCCCCGTATTTGCAGACAGCAACGACCAACTCTTTAGATCAAAATCTAATTCTGCTATAGAGCATGTTGGCATTTCAATATGCAATCCACCAAGATAAGTTGTGAGCTCAGAGAATCCGGGATTGTGACCAAACAAAAGAATCGTGTGAAATCGATCATCCAATTCGTTTACCACCTGAAGCAATTGGGACAACCCTGCTTCATAAATACGCAGATCCAAAACAACTTCATCCTTTTTGAATGAATACACTTCAGAAAAAAAAATGGCAGTTGCTTTCGCGCGTAATGCAGGACTTGAGACAATGAGATCAACAGAACTCAAAGTGTCTTTCAGCCGTTTTGCCATCACGGGCGCATCGCGCAAGCCTCTGTGATTCAGCGGCCGGTCAAAATCCTTAATGCCAGGATCAGCCCAGTCCGATTTAGCATGCCTGATAAGAAAAAGTTTCTTCATTCTTGGCCAAATATACTTTTTTCATCACAGCCACTCACAAACTTCCAACAAAAGAGACTTGTAATTATTTAGACCAGCCTAATTTTTTATTTTGGTAAACAGCCATTTTTTTTTATTTTCGCTCAAACAAATTTCATGTCTGAGTCCACAGATAATTATCTGAAAGCAATTTTCGCAATAAGTCAAGACCAAAATGAGGGTGCTTTGACAACGGTCATTGCATCAAGACTTTCGACCAAAGCCTCATCTGTCACAGATATGCTCAAAAAACTGGACGAGCAGGGTTTGGTGAAGCACAGACCTTATTATGGTACAAGCCTTACTTCGAAAGGCCGTAAACAAGCACTTAGAGTAATTCGTAAGCATCGACTTTGGGAGTATTTTCTGGTCGAAAAATTGGGCTTTGCATGGAATGAGGTACATGACATCGCTGAACAACTGGAGCATATCGAATCAGATGATCTCACAACACGACTCGAAGCATTTCTTGGATTTCCGAAATATGATCCTCATGGTGATCCCATACCAGACGATGCCGGTAATATGCCTCCGGACAGAAAGACAATTGCCGCCTCGACGATGAAAAAAGCAGAAGCCTATCAATTAGTTGCCGTAACTGATAGTTCAAACCTGTTTCTTCAACACATGAAAAATCTGAATCTATCCATCGGAAGCAAACTTTTACTCAAAGAAAAATATCCGTTTGACGAATCACTTACCGTAACCAGCGGCCACTCAACGATTCATTTGACAAAAGAAGTTGCCGCAAACCTTTTACTAATAAAAGCAGCTAAAAAATGAGTGAGAACAAACCACCGCTAAGTCTGTCGGAAATTCATAGTAGCGTTGACACAACGAAAAAATCCTCCTGGTGGAAACGATTGTTCGCATTTGCCGGGCCGGCCTATCTGGTGAGCGTTGGCTACATGGATCCGGGCAATTGGGCAACTGACATCGCCGGTGGAAGCCGATATGGTTATACGCTCATTTGGGTTCTGCTCATGTCTAATCTTATAGCCTTGTTATTACAAAGTTTAAGTGCCCGACTAGGAATTGTTCGAGGACTGGATCTTGCACAAGCATCACGTGCTACCTATCCGCGTTATGTCAATATCCCACTTTATATCTTGGCTGAAATTGCTATCGCCGCTTGTGATCTAGCTGAAGTTTTAGGAATGGCAATCGGATTGTATTTGCTTTTTGATTTGCCTTTACTGTGGGGTGTAAGCATCACTGTACTCGATTCGTTCTTACTTCTCTTTCTGATGAATTTAGGAATCAGAAAAATGGAAGCATTTATTCTAAGTCTGGTTGCCATCATCGGTATTTCGTTTCTGATACAAATGATATTAGCAAAACCTGATCTCGGTGAAATTGTTGTTGGCTTCATACCATCCATTCCTGATGAAACAGCTTTGTACATTGCCATTGGTATCATAGGAGCGACAGTCATGCCCCACAATCTTTATTTGCATTCATCGCTTGTGCAATCAAGAAAAATCGAACGAACACGCGATGGGATGAAACGAGCGATCAAGTTCAACATCATTGATTCAACCATCGCACTGAACCTGGCATTTTTTGTAAATGCTGCCATTCTCATACTTGCGGGCAGCGCATTTTTCCATAACGGACTTTTCGAGATTGCAGAAATTCAGGACGCACATAAAATGCTGGAGCCAGTTTTAGGAAGTAAAATGGCGCCCATTCTCTTCGCGGTAGCATTGATTGCATCCGGCCAGAGCTCTACCATTACAGGCACATTGGCAGGCCAGATCATCATGGAGGGATATCTGAATCTGCGCATTCAACCGTGGATACGCAGACTCATCACTCGTTTAATAGCCATCATTCCGGCCTTTATTGTCATCTACATTTTTGGTGAAAACGCTACAGGCCCATTGATTGTTTTTTCGCAAGTTGTTTTAAGCCTTCAACTTGGTTTCGCGATTATTCCGCTGATTCATTTTACATCAGACAAAGAAAAAATGAATGGCCTGGCGATTCCAAGATATGTACAACTTGCCGCATGGTTGTCAGCGCTCATTATCGTAAGTCTTAATATTAAGCTTGTATTTGATGAAATAAGCGGATGGCTGGAATCAGCGGCGAATCCAATATGGATATGGTTGACAATTGTTCCACTCTGTATGGCCGCAATGATTTTGTTGCTTTACGTTTCATTCGCTCCATTTTTTGCAAAAAGAAAAAAGCAGGCAGATCTATTACATACTCATAAAAAAGAATTAAAAACCACTCGCATCGCACCCTACCATCGAATCGGTATTGCACTTGACTTTGGTAAACTTGACTCCCTATGTGTAAGCAGCGCTCTGCAGCAAGGTGGCAAAGAAGCAGAGTATTTTCTTATTCATATAGTCGAGTCAGCCGGAGCTCATGTATTAGGCGGAGAAATCCGGGATTTTGAATCCGAAGAGGATTTAAAAAGTCTCCAGATTTATGCTGAGTCAATACAAAAAGAAGGGTACCGATGTCATGTAAAAATCGGCTATGGTAATCCGAAAAAAGTGATAGCAGAAGTTGCCAATAAATCCGGCGTGGAGCTGCTAGTGCTTGGTGCACACGGACACCGTGGTTTTAAGGATATCATTTTCGGCACAACCATAGAAGCCGTGAGGCACAATGTGCAGGCACAAATCTTAATTGTAAAATAATCCTTTCGAAAATCACTCTTGATCCATTAGAAGAATCAATTGCTGAAGGATTGCTTGTAGCTCTTTCTCTTTGTTTAAAGCATCCTCAATACTTCTAATGGATGCAATGCGTCTACCATCCTTGTAGTCGCCTTGAAGTAACTCTGAGTGACCTTTTACAGAAGCACCGTGCAAAAAAATTAAACGGATGCAATCCTTTTGAAAGAAGTTGAAACCAACCAGATATCGTTTGTATGCCTTGGGCTCAAATGGATTCATTGGACCTGTAAAATAAAAAGTAGGAACATTCCAATAGATACCTTCACCAATCCGAATATCAGCAGAAAGAAAAAGTGCACGTAAATATTCAACAACATCCTTCAACGGATAGTCGAGTCCTTTCATGTACAAATCAACCTTTTCAGGTTCAGAAATGCCTTTGGTTAAATTGGTTTCTTTTGCCATCGGATGAATGGAAATTGGTCAGCCTGAATTTCTATTGGTTCATGATTCGGCCAGGAGTTCATCTGCCAATTGGACAAAATCAACACCATCAAAATTGCCACTGGTCATCAACAACAAATTGCTATTGTCCCAACTAAGTTCGTGCAATGCTTTCAGGAGAATTTTTGAATCAGTAAAAACAGTCACGTTATTCGACCCAAATGAATCACTCACCTGCTGTTTAGAAAGTGGCTGAAGTTTTTTGTGCTCTATTGTATGAGGATTGAAGTAAACGAACGCGAGGTCAGCTTCAGACATGGAGTCTTTGTATTCAGATAAAAATTTCTCACTGAGACTGCTGAAAGTATGAAGCTCCATGCATGCTACTAATCGACGTGTTGGAAACTGCTGTTTGAAAGCCGAGGTCGTTGCCTTTAGTTTTGAAGGTGAATGTGCAAAGTCTTTATAAACTACTGAGTGTGGTGTTTGCTTTACAGGCTCAAGTCGTCGTGCGGCGCCTTTAAATGAAGTGATACCTTGATAAAATTGTTCATCTGAAATACCTACTTCCCGACAAACCAATCTTGCGCCGATCAGATTTTGCAAATTGTGATTACCAAAAATCTTCAAAGGAACCTCTCCATTTTCTGTAATAAGCATCGTCACTCCGTTTGCCAACTCATGCGGATGCGTCGAATAAGGTATTCGTTTAAATTTTCCTTTGTGATCGACTGCTAACTTTTTCACATCATGATCTGCTTCACAATAGACAAGCACACCATCCGATTCAATCTTGTCAAGAAATATTGAAAATTGCTCCACATAATTTTCGTAAGTAGGAAAAACATTGATATGATCCCATGCAATGCCACTCAATAAAGCGATATGCGGATGATAAAGATGAAACTTAGGTCGCAGATCCGTTGGTGAAGACAAATATTCATCGCCTTCAATGACTGCTATTTTGGAAGTTGGAGAAAATTTCACCATGCAATCAAAACCATCCAACTGTGCGCCTACCATAAAATCACAATCCACTTCGCACTGCTTCAACACATGCAGTATCATTGCGGTAATTGTCGTTTTTCCATGACTCCCGCCAATGACAATTCTGGTTTTATCCTTCGTCTGTTCGTAGATATATTCAGGATAAGAGAATATTTTCAATCCCAATTCCTGTGCGCGCAACAATTCGGGATTATCCTTGCGTGCGTGCATACCCACAATCACGGCGTCCAGGTCTTTAGTGATCCTTTCCGGAAACCAGCCTTCCGAATTTGGTAAAAGACCACGATTCAACAATCTGGATTTACTCGGTTCAAAAATTTCATCATCACTACCCGAAACAATGATCCCTTTCTGTTGTAAAGCAATTGCCATATTATGCATGGCGCTGCCGCCAATAGCTATGAGATGAACTTTCATATTTGAGAACTTATTTGACAACAAAAATATTCGCTCTTAAAAATCAAAATACCAAATTGAAATGGAATTATCAACCCAAAACATGGAGAATAACTTTCAACCGTAAATAGACAGTTGATTTAAGTTTTTAAAGAAATAGGGAAGTCAGTTTCATCCACACGAGCAAATATTCCGTCCATCCATTTTCTTTTTTTAATAGGTACAGCCATTTTTAGCACCTTGCTATTTCCATTTTTGGT
>JANOVT010000338.1:0-20857 GCA_031417525.1 Flavobacteriales bacterium
CGTTGCAGTGCTACGTCTCTACATTCGAAATCGCGTTCACATTCATGATTTTACCAGACGTGTTTACATTTAGCCCATCTTCCAATTGGGTATTACAAAATTTCGGTTGGAAATTTCAATCCATAATTTTTTCGACATGAAAGGAGTTCTTTTTATTTTCATCTTTTCTTCCTTGCTTTTTTTGCAAAAAATAAATGCGCAGCATCTGAGCTGCCAGCAATCCAAAAGAGTTATTCCAACCCGCGGTGGTGTCATGCTCGATGATCCGGGAAATTTGCGAAGTGACACATTGGATGTGTTGAGTTATGACATTAACCTCGACATGACTTTGATGAACTCGTCGCTAATCAAAGCAAATTGCACGGTGGCTCTTCAAAGCCTGATGAATAATGTGAGTAGTGTGAATCTCGACTTGAGATCACTTACCGTGGACAGTGTAAAATTGGGTAGCAATCTTTTGACGTTTACACATATAGGCGAATTGTTGCACGTCAATCTTCCAATAGCCATGAACTCCGGCGATGAATTGAGTCTCAATGTTTTTTACCACGGCACACCTGGCGTTGATGCATCATGGGGAGGATTCTATTTTCAATCAGGCTACGCATATAATATTGGTGTTGCTTTTACATCAGAGCCACATACTTTTGGCAGAGTGTGGTTTCCTTGCTTCGACAATTTTGTGGAAAGAAGTTCATTTACGTTTCATGTTTTGACCAATCAAAACAGAACGGCTTACTGCAATGGAATACGCACCGGCATCGATACGGTGGGACAAGATTCCATCATCACCCATTGGCAACTCGATGAATTGATTCCATCTTATCTCGCAACGGTTTCGGTCACTAATTATGTGGAAGCGTTGGATTCATTTCAAAGTATGAGTGGTGATGAAATTCCGGTGACTATGATCGCGCGGGCAATTGACACCACAGAGATGAAACAAAGCCTGATTCATATTCCCGAGTGGATGGAAGCGGCAGAAACAAAATTTGGTCCTTTTCGCTGGCCGCGCTTAGGATATTGTGCTGTTCCTTTTAATGCCGGAGCAATGGAACATGCAACGAATATTTCTTATCCTATATATGCACTCGATGGTTCACTGGCTTTCGAAACGACTGCAGCGCATGAAGCATCGCATCATTGGTGGGGAGATTTAGTGACATGCAGAAATGCGGATGATATGTGGATCAATGAAGGATGGGCGAGTTACAGTGAGGCTTTATACATGGAGCTACTTTATAACCACGCTGCCTATGTCGATTATGTGCGTGAAAATCACAAGGATGTTTTATTGTATGCTCACATTCGTGACGAAGGGCGCTATCCTGTGAGTGGTGTTCCGTCAGAAAATACCTATGGCGATCATGTATATAATAAAGGTGCAGATGTTGCCCATACATTGCGCGGCTACATGGGCGAAAATGATTTTTTTGAAGGCTTAAAAGATTTCTTGGATGTCAATCAATTCTCTGATGTATCCAGCGAAGATCTGCGTGATCACCTGCAAACCTTCACGAGCGCAGACCTCAACAGCTTTTTTAATAATTGGATTTTTGAAGGTGGTTTTCCCGAGTTTCGTGTTCGCGAATTCCAACTTGTTTCTGGAAATGATTGGCTAGTGTCGATTGATCAACACAAACATTATTCGGCTGAGTATTATACCAACGTGCCGATGCAAGTGAGTGCAATCGATGAAATGGGTATTCATGTTTATTTCAATGCGATGATGTCCGGAGAGTTCACGGAACTTACACTTACACTTCCAAATGGTTTTTCACCTGTTGCTTTTTTTCTGAATGAAAATGATGCCATCTCGCAAGCCGTACTTGGAGAAACGCAGGTACTGACGCAGTTGGGTTCCAGCGATTTTGATTTCGCGGAATTTGAACTCGATGTGATGAATTTGGGAACTGCAGATTCCATTTATATGCGTGTCGAAAATCACTGGGCTGCTGCAGATGAATTACAAAGTCAACCCGAATTTTTTATTTCCCCGGATCGTTGGTGGAATGTGTATCACAATGGAACAGAAGAAAGTGTTGATCTCAAAGCAACGATACGATACTATGGCAACGACAGCCAGACAAATTACTTTGATCCATTGTTCTTCGATTATTTTGAAGCGAATGCTCTCAATGAAGACAGTATCATACTTGTTTATCGTCCCGATGAATTATCGTCATGGCAGGAGTGGAGTGATTATTCGTTGTTCACCACACCTGGTCTAACCAACTGGAATGGACGAATTGATATTCTGCATGTGGCGCCCGGTCAATATACGTGGGCTGCGCGTACTGGCGTAGATGCAGTTAACGAATCAGCAAATCTTCAGAGTTCCATTTATCAGAACGGCGATATTATTGTTGTCAATTCAACTGAACAAAATGAATCGATAACGGTTACTGATCTTTCAGGCAAAACGATTTTTACCGGAAAAACAAATCGCAGAACACAAATTCCTTGCGGCACCTGGTCCAAAGAAGTTTACCTCATCAACCTCAGCAATCAAACAAATAATGATTCAACCACTCAAAAAATACTGATTCACTAATTTCTCACCTCTCACCTCTCACCTCTCGCTTCTCACCTCTCGCTTCTCACCGCCATGTCCACCATTCCTCTCCCATCCTCCCGCCGCGAGTGGCTCTTCATCGCACTGGCCGGATTTTTTGTGACGAATGCTGTCACTGCTGAACTCATCAGCAACAAGCTGATTGATATTCCGATTTCATTTGAATTGTTCGGTAAAAGATTCGGGCCATTTGTAACCATCATTGGAGTGTTGCCCTGGCCGGTGGTGTTTATTGTCACCGATTTGATCAATGAATTTTATGGTCAAAAAGCCATTCGCAAATTGTCGTGGATTACTTCCGGGTTGATTGCTTATTGTTTTATCATCGTGATCGTCTCGATGAGTATTCCGGCAAATACATCCATCAGCCCATTCACAGCTACGGATGGAGAATACAATAAAGTATTTGGTCAAAGCCGATGGATCATCGTCGGAAGTATCACGGCATTCCTGATTTCTCAAATCATGGACGCTACTCTTTTTGCCTGGATAAAAAAGCGCACAGGAAATAAAATGATCTGGCTGCGAAGTACAGGTTCCACTATGATTTCACAGCTCTTTGATTCATACATTGTTTTGTACATCGGATTTATCGTCCCGGGAACCTTGCCTTTGAGTGCGTTTTGGGAAATAGCACCAACCAACTATGTGTTCAAATTAATCATCGCGATTTCTCTCACACCGGTAATTTACTTAGGACATTTTTTGGTTCGTAGATACTTGAGGGAAAATGGAGAATTCAGAATTCAGAATTGAGAATTGAGAATTGGACGGAATTTAGCTTGTGGTTAAATGAAATTTGGTCCAATCGAATCAAAGTCTGACATTCTCACTTCTCACTTCTCACTTCTTATTCAGAATCTCATCCCCACCGACAGCAACCCACGCACATTCGTACTATGAATGCTCGTTGGTTGTACAAATCTTGGATCGTACATATAATATGTGGCATCCTTAGTCATGTATCCAACACCCAGGTCAACAAAGAAATAATCATTGCGAAAGCCGAGTCCGCCGGTGTATGTGATAAACGGATTGTTGATTGCACCAGCACTACTGACAAATGGATTCTGCTGATAAATCGCACCGGCTCTCAGATAATAGGTTCCCAAAAAACGCATCTCCATTCCGACACGTATTTTGTGTGTGCTTCGATAGATCGTCGAAATGGTTTTGTTTTCTGAAGAATAATCGTAGTCATTCGTTGCTGCGCCAAACATCTTGATGCGTTCGAAATTGGTGTATTCGTAGTCGGCAGAAATAACTCCCATTTTGCCAAGAACAAAAGCAGCATTTGCCATCATGAGCGATGGAGTGCGAATGGAATAGTCGGTAATCAATTGTGGAGATTCAAATTTGTCTCCGTTTCCTTGTGCCGTGTTGGCTGTCAAACTGGTGATGTAAGTTTCATGCAAAGTGAATCGGGTAGGAGCGTGATATGCAACACCAACACGCATCCACTTCGATGGCTTTAAGATGATACCAAATTTTGCATTCACTCCTGTACCGTCTGATCGCAGATCTTCCGTGAAGTTGAAGGACGTCACGAACTGATCACTGCTATATTCTTCGGTGTAGGTAGATTTTTCCCTGAATCGCACAGTCATAAGATTGATTGTCATTCCGAAGTAAACAAAATCCCGGTAGTTGGCTCCAAAACCAAATGCGGTTTCACCTTGAGATCCGATGCGTGTTATGTTTTTTGTTTGTTGAATTTCTCCGGCACTTGAAGGCTCGTAATATGTTCCAAGTGTATCATTCGGAAGTATTACTCCGGAATTATATGCAAGCCCTGCGGTGAAGGGAAAGTAGTCGTTCAGTTCTTCAGGCAGTACTCCATTCGCTTGAATAGAAAAGGGTGTCAACAATGAGCTTTCTGAAGTTCCCTTAATGCTAAAATTTTCGTAGTAGTTGTTCACCTTGGAATATGCAACACCAAAATTGAATGCAGGCCAATCTGAATCTTCCGTGTTTTCACTTCCGATCAATCCGATATTATTTAATGTGAGACGTGTCTTCGAATTATCAGCGCCAGTTCCCATATAACTGCTGTGTGCCTGCTGATCATTTAATCCGAGAGAAAATTCAGCACCGCCTCTTTTGTAAAATCCGATGCCCGCGGGATTGTGAAAAAAACTGCTCAGATCTGCGCCGATGGCACCGAATGCGCCGCCCATTCCGAGTGATCGTGCGGTCATTGGAGTTTCACGGAATGAATATCGCAGCGCATCTACTTCATTCTGTGCTTGCATCATCGATGCGCAGAAACTACACAGTGCAATCAACACAACATGATTCAAGTTTTTCATACGATTTGATTTTTTCGATGACTGAAAGATTCCAATTTCTATTTCCTGCGAGGGCCTGATACAGAACCGCCTGAATTGTGCTGTCCTCCACCTGATGGTGTTCCTCCGCTTTTATGACCACCTGAAGGAGACGATTGTGGAGGAGAAACTCTTCCGCCTTTATCACCACCACCTGAAGGGATATTATTTCTGGATGGACTCACCGGCCTTTGTTCCGGACGAGCTTGTGGATTTTGTCTTTGTGGTTCCGGCTTCACATTCGGTGATTCATTTCTGGCCGGACGTGTATCAGGAACAGTGTTGTGTTGTGATGGAATAACTGGTGTCGGATTGCGGAATACAGGTTGTGAATTGGAAGGAGAACTTATGTTCGGCTTTTGGTGATTACCTTCGTAGTAATCAGGTTGATTGTTGTTCACAGCAGGGCGGCCTTGCTCGAGCATAGATGGTTTCACTGACTCCGTTGAATAAGTTGGTCGTGCGGAAGCTGGAGTTGTCTGAGGTTTGAAAACCGAGTGATTATCCGATGAATTCGCATTTGGTTTTTCCGCCTGAACAATTGTAGATTCAGAATGACTTACAGTAGGCCGATTTCCCGGAGTTGTTGCCACTTGATTATTGTTTTGATTCTGCAACGTTGGTTTTTCAGCATGGTTCTCTGTTGTGGTGTGTCCGTTGTTCAAAGTTGCCTGAGCAATTTGCGGCTGTGAATTCGCAAGTGAAGGTTGTGAGCCATCTGTCGGTTTTGAAACTCTGCCTGAATAGAAAATATCATCGCCATAGGTTGAATTGTCGATAGAACCTGTTGCGATTGGATTGCGATGTCCAAAGATCACATTTGAGTATTGTTCATCGTCATACCAGTAATTTCCATTCCAGTTTCCGCCATAGTATGGATTGTTATATCCGTAGTAGGGATTGTAATAATTGTAGGGAGTATACCAGGTATTGTAACCCCACTGATTGTAATACCATGGATTGTAATAAGGAGAATACCAGCCAAAACCGGAGCCATAATAAGGAGAGTAGTAAGGAGAATAACCCCAATTATAGCCGAAATTAAAACTGGTGTACCATCCGGTCCATGGACTGTAGCCCACAGAAAAACGAGGGCTCGGGAAATTAGAATAAGAACCATAGTTGTATGCTCCATATCCACAGTTCCCACCATAATTATTTGACCATGGACTTTGATAAACGTCGCCGTAATAGTTATTGATCGTTCCGTTGTTGGTTGAAGCTGTGTCACCGCTGAAATAATCATCTTCAGATTTCGTGGCAGGATCTACCTGATCAGATGAAACAGAATTGGGATCCTGCATTCGTGCTTCATCATCTACCAGAGCGAAATCAGAGATATAGGTATCCGTTGGCTGATAATAAACATCGTCGCTTTCGTAAGTAGAGGTTGTCGTCGCATACTTGGAAGGAGTGCACGAAACGATCGTGATGGCTGCGATGGCGATAATTTGTAGGATGTTTTTCATGGCGGAAATTTTTAAAATCAGAACCTCAATCCCAAATGTACGCTGTGTTTGTTTTCCGAAGTTCCTGTTTGCGTTTTTTTGTATCAATATCTTACTCGTTTGCAAGATCACATTCTCAGCGGAAAAGTTTTACTACGTCTTACTTTTGGCGTCCAAATTTTAATCAACTACCATACCATTACATTATGGCTGAGAAACTTACTTCAAGAGAAACGGATTATTCCAAATGGTACAACGACCTGGTGATCAACGCTGATCTCGCTGAACACAGCGCTGTGCGTGGATGTATGGTCATCAAGCCATACGGTTTTGCGATCTGGGAAAAAATGCGTGATGCACTCGATAAGATGTTTAAAGACACCGGTCACCAGAACGCTTATTTCCCATTGTTCGTTCCGAGAAGTTTTTTGGAGAAGGAAGAAGGCCATGCAGAAGGTTTTGCCAAGGAATGCGCTGTGGTTACTCACTACCGACTGAAAGCTAATCCGGATGAGAAAGGAAAACTCATGGTTGATCCTGAATCAAAACTGGAAGAGGAGTTGATTGTTCGTCCGACGAGTGAGGCGATTATTTGGAATACCTACAAAGGTTGGATTCAGAGTTATCGCGATTTGCCGATCCTGATCAATCAGTGGGCGAATGTTGTGCGTTGGGAAATGCGAACGCGTTTGTTTTTGCGAACCACTGAATTTCTCTGGCAGGAAGGTCACACGGCTCATTCGACTTCGCAGGAAGCATTGGTAGAAACAAGAAAGATGCTGGATGTCTATGCGACTTTCGCAGAAAACTGGATGGCGATGCCGGTAATCAAAGGAAGTAAAACCGAAAGCGAACGTTTCGCGGGTGCCATTGATACGATGTGTATTGAAGCTTTGATGCAGGATGGAAAAGCATTGCAGGCCGGTACTTCACATTTTCTCGGACAAAATTTTGCAAAGGCATTTGATGTGAAGTTCACATCAAAAGAAGGAGTGCTTGATTATGTATGGGCAACATCATGGGGAGTTTCAACACGACTCATGGGCGCACTCATTATGACACACAGCGATGATCAGGGATTGCGATTGCCACCGATGTTAGCTCCTATTCATGTGGTGATCGTTCCTATTTATAAAGGAGAAGAACAACTTCAACTCATCTCGGAAAAAATTCAACCTATGATGGCCGAATTGCGTGCGAAAAATATCACCGTGAAATTTGATGATGACGACACCAAACGCAGTGGATGGAAATTCGCGGAATATGAATTGAAAGGTGTTCCGGTTCGCATGGCTATTGGTCCGAAGGACATGGAAAACGGCACAGTGGAAATTGCGCGCCGCGATACTGGTGTAAAATCAACGATTGCACAAACGGAAGTTGTTGCGCACATCGAACAATTGCTCAAAGACATTCAGGACAATCTTTTCAATCAGGCAATGGAGCATCGCAAAAGTCATATCACGTTGGTAGAAGATTATGAAGAGTTCAAAAAACTTCTTGATTCCAAAGGTGGATTTTTCCTGGCACATTGGGATGGCACAAAAGAGACAGAAGAAAAAGTAAAGAACGAAACCAAAGCCACCATTCGCTGCATTCCATTCGATCTTGGAAAAGAAACCGGGAAATGCATGATCACCGGAAAACCTTCGGAGCAGCGAGTGTTGTTTGCGAGAGCGTATTGAGAGAGGCGAGAAGTGAGAGGTGAGATGAGAGAGGAGAGAATGGAAGAACTTCTGCCTGAGCCATTCGATTTTTTTACTTCGTATTTAATAGCATATCAACACCGCTGCCCGCTACAGTCGTTGGATATTTTCCGTCCCATTTCTGCGCCCTGATATAATCGATGTAGGTCGACGTGAGATATAACTGCTCCTTTTTAATGGCTTCTGCTTTACCGGCAGCTTGTATCACGTTGTATGCACTGTCTCCTTTGGCAATGGCAATTTTTTCTTTCGCCTGAGCATCCGCTACCAATGCCTTCTGATATGCAGCTTGTGCATCCTGAATAGCTTTGGTTTTGGCAATGATCGCCTCCTGGAGTGCCGGTGGCGGAACAATATTTGTCCGCAGTTGTGAAACTTTGAACCACTTTTCTACCCGTTTGTTGGCTTCACCCACAATTTCAGATTCAAATAATTCCCGGTGATTGAAAATGCTGTCAATGGGCCAGCGATTGGCAACATCATTTACGGTTCCAACAATAGCAGTTTGCAACCATTTCTGTTCAATATCTGCAATGCTTAAACGCAGATTCTGAAACATATCTCCAACATCTCCTGCATTGAGCGAATAGTTGAACGAAGGTTTGATGGTAGCAGAAAATCCACCTTTTGAAATGACTTGCTGCTCAGGATAATCTATATGCTGCTGGAACGTTGGGAATTCGTATAGCCTGTTTGTCCATTCATTCACCATCACCCAGCCCGTCTTATATTCATAAGCGCTCACTCCGCGATCATCACCACTCAGGTTGACACGAATGCCGACATGTCCTGCATCCACCCGTTCCAGCGAGAAGGGTTGAATGACCGCAGCTAAAAAAAGTGCTGCGCTTAACAACAGAATGCTCCAGAGTTTTCGCGATGCAAAAGGTTTACGATCTATATTAATAGTAGACCATGACTGGCGAATAAGCAGCAGTGTTAAAAGGATCACTGCGCCGATTAGAATAAGCGTAATCATTTTTGGATGATGGATTTCAAAGGTTTATAAATCAGAAAATAGGCTAATAGAATTTCAAGAACAATAAAAACTCCGAAGAGCAGATCAGACTCACTTCTGTTCAATAAATATTCGCTTGCATATGTTGTAAAGACAATGAACAGTAGAATAAATAAAAGGACTCTGCCAATTTTCATAGTTGAGTTGGGTCAGGTATGATTCAGTTGCAAGTATGGAGAGAAGAAGGCCATTCTGCAATTCTTTTTTACAGAAACGAAAAACGCAAACAATTCTGAATGGCTCAGGCTTAGCGCAGCGTAGTCTCCCGGTTTTATCGGGATCCAGCACGTGTGGGATGCCGAAACTCGAAATGGCTCGCAATGGCGCTGGTTTAGCGAAGCGTAACCTCCCGATTTCATCGGGACAGGCAGTGCCGAAACTTGAGATGGCTTTTAGCCATTCCTTCTTCACCACATTTCAATCTTCTCAATTTTCACCATCCCATTTCCATTCACGTAATCTCCAGCACTACCATATTTCCATTCATAATCATAACTCACAAATCCGGCTCTCACCGGATTTTGATGGATGTAATTCATCTTTTGCAGAATCAGTTCTTTCTTCCAACAATGAATGGGATGATAACCGTTCTGCCAAAACTGAAAGTATTTGTTCATGCCGTTTCCTTCACCTGCGCGCTCAAAGAAATAGGTCATCCAGTCACGGCTTTCCTGAATATTGTCTGCAATGGATTTGTAAGTTGCTTTTGAAGTATGTCGTTTGAAATCGCGTATAATAAACTCGATGGGTTCTTGTCTGGAATCAATGAGGAGATGAGCATGATTGGTCATCAATACCCATGCATGCACAACCAGGCCTTTGTTCTCAATACAATAATTAAGGCTGTCAACGAAGATGTCCCTATAAAGATGTCTGGTATAAACATCGATCCAACGTTCGACTGTGAATGTGACGAAGTAGGGCCAGTTGCGGTCACGGATTTTGTATTTCTCGCTCATGGGGCGAAAGTGCGCAAGAGCTTTATTTGTTGCAAGAAATGGTTATGGGTTGATGGAATATTATATGCGAGGTAGTGTCAGGGCTGGAAGCCCTGTCGAGTTTCGGCACTGCCTGTCCCGATGAAATCGGGAGGTTACGCTTCGCTAAACCCGCGCCATGAACGCATAAATCCTCGCCAATAGGTTCTCGATTTGCTGTTGAATTTCGTTTCAAAAAATGACAATATAACTAATTCAATTGTTTTCTTTTCTCACTTTACAGGGACTTCTTGCAATGAGATAGGTTAATTTTATCCCAAAACCAAATCCGTTTCCTAGTTGCTTGTTGATGCGATTCTGAGCGCTTTCGTTAACAATTCCACTTTTCAGTATAACCTCAGACTTATCCAGCGCGAAGCGATAACTGACATAAGGTGAAAATGAAACTTTACCACCCATACATTCATCAGGAGAAATGATAAAATGATGAGCTCCGATCACTGCTGTTATAAATTTTCCGGATGGAGTTACATATTCCGATCTACTTAGTGAATCTTCTCCACCCATTGAAAAACCCTTGCCCATTTGCCTGGATGCACCTCCGCCAACTACCAACTGCCATCTACATTTTCGGAACAAATGAACATTCAATCCAGCACCATAACCTACACCCATCCACTTATTATTGGCATCACCTAAATGAATCACGAACAAGTTTTTATAATTATATTCTCCTATAACACCCCCCATATTGTGGACTGATTTAAAACCAAGTTCCATACCCAGTCCAAAATAAGAGCGGTGTTGTGAACAGCAAATCGCTCCCTGTATTAGAAGAACTAAAATTGGTGTGCTCCTCAATATCTGCTTACTCATAGCCAAGGCCGAAATTCAATCCAACACTAAAGAACACATTTGACTTTGAAATATAATTTGGATTACCGTGATCAGTCATATTGTGATTCTTGTCAATTGTCTATACACCAAAAAATTGCACGCTCAATGGCGCGGGTTTAGCGAAGCTTAACCCGTGCCGAAACTCGATCGGGCTTTTAGCCCGGAAAGGAAACTAATCTCACTTCATCACCACCACCACTCCACCAACTCCCGTCATCACCACCTTCGCACTCACTATTTCTTTCTCATCACACTTCATCAGATCGGTATCGAGCATCACAAAGTCAGCGAATTTTCCGGGTTCTAAACTTCCTTTTTTGTTCTCTTCGAAATTCGCTATCGCAGCCCAAATGGTGATGCCGCGCAATGCTTCTTCGCGTGTGAGTGCATTCTCTTTTTGAAATCCTTCGGGTGGATTGCCGTTGATGTCTTTGCGCGCAATCGCTGCATAAAAAGTATTTAATGGCGAAATTCCTTCTATGGGAAAATCAGTTCCCAATGCGACCATGCCGAGCTGCTCTTGTAATTCTTTATAAGCATAGGCGCGTTTCATCCGGTTGTGACCAAGTCGAGTGATCGCCCAAGGCATATCACTCGTTGCATGTGTTGGCTGAATGCTTGGTATAATATTGAATTTTCGAAACTTGTCCATGTCGTCTTTGTGCACGACCTGTGCATGTTCGATGCGCCAGCGATGGTCAACAACATCCGACATCACTTCGCCATAGATATTCAACATCACGCGATTGGCGCTGTCGCCAATGGCGTGCGTACACATCTGAAAACCTTTTTCACGCAGATCATAAGCGCGTTGACGAAAATGATTGATGCTGTCCAGCAAAAATCCATAGTCGTCGCCGGGAGTAACATCTGCGTAAGACGCCAGCAGGCAAGCACCTCGCGAACCAAGCGCGCCATCCGCATAAAATTTGAATGCACGCACACTCAGCAAATCTGTGGTGTCGATACCATGTTGCAGATAATAGTTATAGTTCGTAGGGTCATCCGAAAGCATCGCATAAATCCGCATCTTCAATTCACCGGATGCCTGCAATTCTTTGATGAGATCAATGTCTGTTTTCAAAAGTCCGGCGTCGTCGACTGTTGTCAGGCCGACATCAAAACAGTTGCGTTGTGCATCCAGCAATGCGCGCGTGTCGGCTTCTCTGGTGTATTTCGGAATGACATTTTCTACAAGAGTCATCGCATTGTCGATGAGAATGCCGTCCGGTTTTCCATTGGTGAGATGAATGTCTCCACCACTCACTTTTGTTTTTTCAGTGATGCCGGCGATGTCGAGTGCGCGCTGATTGACAAGCATGGCATGTCCATCAATGCGACGCAAAACAACAGGCGTGTTTGGATACAAACTGTCGAGTTTGTTTTTGTTTGGGAATTCTTTGATCGTCCAATCGTTTTGATCCCATCCACGGCCTCGAACCCAGTCTTCTTCATTTTCAAATTCAAATTCCTGTACACGGTCGATTACTTCATCGAATGAAAGCGAACCTACAAGATTTACTTCCTGAAGTGTGCGGCCATACGCGAGAAAATGGCAATGCGCATCGATGAAGCCGGGATAGATAAATTTTTTGCCGCAGTCAATTGTTTTTGTTGCACTGTACTCATTGAGAATTTCACGCTCTGTTCCTATGGCTACAATTTTTCCATCTTTGATCGCCATTGCTTCTTGCACCTGGAATTGATCATTGACGGTGTAAATTTTTGCGTTGTGGAGGATGAGATCGACTTCTTTGTTTTTGAAGTGGCAGGAGGTTATTAACCACAGAGTCGCGCAGAGTCGCACAGAGTTTAAGAGCAATGTTTTGATGTCGTTATTTCTCATGGTGCTGATAATTAAAAAAAACTCTGTGAGACTCTGCGCGACTCTGTGGTTAAATGTTATTCGTTCTATGGAATGCAGTGGCATTGGCTTGCTGAGTTGGTGTAATAACCAAATCGTTGATACACACATGCGCCGGCCGCGATGCAATGAACCATGCAGCATCTGCGATGTCCTGTGCAACGAGCGGCGTAATGCCATGGTACACTGCTTTGGCTTTTGATTCATCGCCATTGAATCGCACCAAACTGAATTCCGTTTCGGCAGCGCCGGGTGCAATCTGCGAAACTTTAATATTGAATGGAAGAAAATCTACACGCATGTTTTTGGTTAATGCGTCAACAGCAAATTTAGAAGCGCTATAAACATTACCGCCACTGTATGCTTCTTTACCTGCCACCGATCCCATGTTGATGATGTGTCCTTTTTTGGCGGCGATCATCCATGGCGAAACGATGCGAGTCACGTAGATCAGACCTTTCACATTCGTGTCGATCATACGTTCCCAGTTTTCCAATATACCATCCTGAAAAAGTTCTCGGCCAAGTGCAAGTCCGGCGTTGTTCACCAGCACGTCAATTTTTTTCCATTCCTCAGGCAATGATCCGAGACTATTCGCAACTTCTTCGAACGATGTCACATCAAAACAAAGCGACTTTATTTCTATCTTGAATTTTTCTTCCAGATTTTTTTGAAGTGATAAAAGTCTGTCTTGTCTTCGACCGGTAATGATCAGATTCCAGCCATGCATTGCGAATTCTTCTGCTATCGCTTTTCCGAAACCGGAGGTGGACCCGGTGATGAGAATGATTTTGTTCAAGGGGGAGTTTTTTTGAAGTTGGTGCTGTTGCAAATGTATTTGCAACACACTAAGCGGCAACCGATGTTCTTGTAAACTTTTAGGTTACAACATGCCTGCAATAGAATGAAAACGAATGAAATTGGTTGGTAAAAAAACTAGTCCCGTTTTCGAAAAAGGTCTTTAAATGTTGGAGCTGGCATTCGATTAGACACAAGGAATGGTCCTGTTCTTAAATAAGGAGCACTGTTTATCATGAATATTTCCGTAGGATCAATTGGCATTGTGGTCCAGGCCAGCATGGGGTAAATTGGATCTTTCGTTTCGATTTTTTTGAGCAAAATCCCTTTGCCGAATGGTTCCAAACATTTAAAATCAGAATGATATTGTCTGGATGAAAAGGAATTGAAATCAACCAATTGTCTACTACCAGCATATGTAAAATAATTAACTAATCCTATGGTAAGCATACGGTTTGAATAAGTTAAACTTGTATCACTGGAATTCAAGGCAACATTGCACTCTGAATTCTGTGCGCTTGTATTTGCAATTGTCAACTGCAAAATAATAAAGGAAAAGAAAAATGATTTCATGTTGGTTTAGATCAGCATTTACATTCCAAATTTATCGTTTATCGCACCAGATCAAGAGATAAATGTTAGAACCGGAGATTAATCTTCTTTACTTTGGACTGAATCGCGATTAGGATACTTCAAAGTTACCCCTCTGAAAAAGCAAAAGCCCCACGGAGGTGAGGCTTTTCATTATCAATCGAGCTTTTATGCTTTTGCCATCACTTTGGGTGCAGCCGCTAAAATTTCAGGATGCGACGCTTCTTTGAAATTCTCAAAGTTCTTCACGAATTTTTCTGCCAGTTCATTCGCTTTGGCATCATACGCAGCTTTGTCTTTCCAGGTATTTCTTGGATTCAACATTTCTGCAGGAACTTCAGGACAAGTAGTCGGCATCGCAAGACCGAATACTTCGTGGATATCGTAGCTCACGTTGTCCAGTTTACCTTCAAGTGCCGCTGTGATCATCGCACGGGTGAATTTCAATTTCATGCGTTCACCTGTGCCATAAGCGCCACCGCTCCAGCCGGTATTGATCAGCCAAACTTTTGCGCCGGAGCTTTCCATTTTATTACCCAACATCTCAGCATATTTCGAAGGATGGAGTGGTAGGAATGGGGCACCAAAACAAGCACTGAAAGTGGTGGTTGGTTCTGTAATTCCAGCTTCAGTACCAGCAACTTTTGCAGTGTAACCGCTGATGAACTGATACATGGCCTGACCTTTCGAAAGTTTCGAAATCGGAGGCAATACACCAAAAGCATCGCAGGTGAGGAAGAAGATATTTTTCGGAATTCCGCCAATAGACGGTTCCATGATATTGTCGATGTGGTGCAGCGGATAACTCACGCGAGTATTCTCGGTTTTATCACAATCAGTATAGTCTGGAGTTACTCCATCATCTTCAAATCCGATGTTTTCGAGAATGGCGCCGAATTTTATCGCGTCATAAATCTGTGGTTCTTTTTCGCGACTGAGATCGATGGTTTTTGCATAACAACCGCCTTCAAAATTGAAGACAGTATTGTCTGCCCAACCGTGTTCATCGTCGCCGATCAATTTGCGATTCGGATCTGATGACAAAGTTGTTTTACCGGTTCCACTCAAACCAAAAAAGACAGCAGTATCGCCTTGTGCGCCAACATTCGCAGAGCAGTGCATGCTCAATACGTTTTTGTCTTGTGGCAACACATAATTAAGTACAGTGAAAATTCCTTTTTTAATTTCACCAGTGTAGCCCGTGCCACCAATGATGGCGATTTTTTTGGTGAAATTGAGAATCGCAAAATTGTGCTGACGTGTGCCGTCCAGGTCAGGAATTGCCATAAATCCCGGGGCACAGATGACATTCCATTCCGGAGCGAATTTTTCCAATTGCTCAGCCGTTGGACGGATGAACATATTGTAAGCAAACATGTTACTCCATGGATATTCCGTGATGACACGCACACCTAAGCGGTAGCGTTCATCGGCACAAGCAAACATATCGCGAACGTATACGTCGCGGCCGGTGAGGTAAGCACTGATGCGCGCATGCAACCTGTCGAATTTTTCAGGATCAAAAGGAAGATTGAATTGACCACCCCACCAAACGGTGTCTTTTGTGACATCATCTGCAACGATGAACTTGTCTTTTGGTGATCGGCCGGTGAATTCACCGGTGTCGATGGCTAGGGCGCCTGTGTCTGTGAGAACACCTTGTCCGAGGGTGACAGTTTCTTCTGTCAGTTCAGCCGGATGAAGATTCCAGTAGGCCGTAGCCACGTTTTGAAGGCCGAGATAGTCCAATGTTGCTAACTCGGGCTTTTTTCCGATATGAGTCATTGTCAATATTTTGGTTCGATTTTCTATTGAATCGAGCGGCAAAAATAAGTCAACTCATTGTTTTGAAGGGCAAACTTTTATCAGTTCCGATAATAGACAATTGAGTTTCAGCACCGTGGACTCAACTGTTTTCTATTAGGAAACACTTTTTTTGGAATTGCGCAGTGAGCCATATCCTGTCTTCTGCACTTCTTAAAATCACAATCAGATTCTTCTTCTCATTTTTAGTGGACTTACGCGTGTATGTTTGCAGCAAATGTTCCTCTACATATGAAATTTACTCAGTTTTTTTCTATCCTGATCGCTATCGGAATTTTTGTATCGTGCACGGAAAGTGCCAATGACAAGTCTAAACAATCTGATTCAGCAACAGGACCGAACGGGAAAGTCACCGACGTACTTCCTAAAACCGAAATATCCTCTGAAAACACAACTCCGGCAAATGTGATCAAAGGAACCATGAACTCCACAGAGTTCGGTAGCATGGGTTTTTTATTGAATAAGAGCAAATGGGCGGAACAAGTGGCGAATGAAAAAGTCACATTTTTGTGTCCAACGGAGAAATCGCTTGAATTGAACAATCGTCAACTGGTGGCGGAATTCAAACGTCCGGAAAATCAAGACTTGCTTGACGAGTATATTGCACTTCATGTTTTGAAAGGTGAAATTATACTTTCCAAAACAACCACCACAGATGTTGAAACAATCAGCGGAATCAAGCTGAAAATTGATCGTGAAAATCACACGATTGATGGTGTGCACTATACGGATCGTGAAATTCAAACGGGCATGGGAAATATCATTGTGATGGATGATTTGTTGCGTTATCCGCAGTCGGAATTGAAAGCACGGGCTGGAAAGCGGTTGAAGAAAAGTGTTTAGAATATGCGAGCGTGTTAGCGTGTTAGCGTGACAGCGTGGACTACTTCGATCCAAGATTAATTTGAAAATTCATTTTGGCTTCCACATTCTCACTGATTGCTATTCGGATAAAACGCAAAAGATGGGTCGGCAAGCTCACCATGACAATCCATTGGGAGATATTGAGGGCCGCGGAGCGGCCATTAACTTGATAAGTTGGGACAGTCATGGTGAGCTTGTCGAACCATTTTTCCGGTTGAAATTTAAGATTCGAATGATTTCTGATTTGCAGACCTTGGTATCCTACTTCTAACTATTCTCTTCGCCTATACAGGAAAGAATTGGGTTACGACTTATTAACCGAACTGCATTAATTCCCATATTCTCACTTCTCACCTCTCACTTCTGTCAAAAGAACTTCGCCATCTCAATCCTGACCCCGTGCAACGCTTCGCGAATGGCGCTGTTGCCAACTGCCGCTTCGAGTTTCAGTATTTCACGACTTAATTCCATGGCCGGACTTTCAGGTCGAACGCGTGTAAAAGCGACTTTCACCAGCTCACCTGTTTCTTCCCGGGCACGTTTTACTTTTTCCCAACATTCTGCGCTCACATACATCTGGAGTGAGACATTGTGCTCAAATTCTTCACGTATGGATTTAATGATTTCCATTTGCAGAAAAGCCGCCGATGTTGTGCTGATGTTATGGCGCATAACCAGGCTTTGTGGTGAAATCCTTTCGAGCATTACGACGATTCGTTCGTAAGCGCTTATGCGCAGAGGAGCCAATGCTTTGTTGTTGTCTTGTTTCAGCACAAAAGCCCAGGCTCTTTCTTTGTGTTTCAGCCATTTATTGAATAAAACAACAATGATGATCACGAATGTTGCCAGGATAGCGAGTTTTAGCAAAATGCCGAGAATGTGATGCAGGTGCATAGTCGAAGTGAGGAATTAATTCGGTTGCAATTTGAAAACAAAAAGGGAAAATGTCGCAGCTTATTGTGCCCGGATGAAGAACTAGCCACGACGGAAGTTATTCAAATCTTTTTCGACAATTATCCGGAGTTCTTCATCGGATCCATTTTTCTGAACCGATTCGACAGTGATCAGATCGGTTTTATTCAGCGATGCGATGGTGGTTTCAGGAATGCAAATTTTTATTTTACCGGCATCGAATGTCGCTTCCATGATGTCCAGATTCCAGGACCGCAATTCATAGTTGAAAGTTTCCAAAGCGTTGATTCGAATGGCCTCTTCTTTGTAACCCTGTTCAACTATTTCCGAAAGGTCTTCTTGCGAAAGTCTGAGTCGGAGCTGGTTGGGGGAGATTCTGATGTTCATATTGGTAAATCTTCTCACGAGGCAGCAATACTCCTCTCGCCTCGCTCGAATAAAAAATTATTTCGCGCCGAGATGTGCAGAGGAACAGAGTTTCGGAGAGTTTGTGAATTGAAAAAAGATTTGAGAAAACACGATGAATTTGGGAAGAAAAACTCCTCATTTTCATTCTCTTTTTCTTTCTGACAATTATTTTTTCAATCCGATTTCGGCAAGTCTTTCATCCAAAAATTCACCGGCAGTGATAGGCTCCCAATGAGCTTTGTCACCAGCATCAATGCAGGAAGGAAGACAATCAAGACGCATGCTGCTTCGTGGATGTAGGAAGAAAGGAATGCTGAATCTGCTGTTACCCCATTTTTCCTTCGGAGGATTTACCACACGGTGAGTGGTACTTTTCAACTTGCCGTTGGTGTGTCGTTGTAACATGTCACCAACATTGACGATGATGCGATCAGGTAATGCAGTAACGGCTACCCATTCGTTTTTCTTATTCAAAACTTCCAGACCTTCAGCTGAAGCACCGATAAGTAAAGTGATCAGGTTGATGTCCTCGTGTTGACCCGCACGCACCGCGCTTTTTGGCTCCGATGTTATCGGCGGATAATGAATCGGACGCAGAATACTGTTGCCGTTTTTGATTTTATCGTCAAAGTACATTTCATCTAAGCCTAGATAAAGTGCAATCGCACGCAACATATACTTGCCGGTAGTTTCCAGATCGCGATATGCTTTGATTCCGACTATATTGAATTCCGGAAGTTCGTCCACATAAATATTCTTGGGATATTCACCGCGTATCGGATCGTCGCCTTCCACTTCCTGACCGAAATGCCAGAATTCTTTCAGGTCGCCGGCATTGCTTCCTTTAGCGTGTTCTTTACCAAAGGAAGTATATCCGCGTTGTCCGGCAATGACAGGATCTTCGTATTTCTTCTTGACGTCAGCAGGTAAATCGAAAAAGGACTTTACTTCACTGTAAAGTGTTTGAATTGTATAATCATCGATGAGGTGATTGCTCACTGCCACGAATCCAATGTCTTCGTATGCTTTGCCCAATTCATTGATGAATTTTCTTTTCTGTTCCGGTGTGCCTTTGGTGAATTCCGCCAGGTCAACACTTGGTATACCCATTTCCTGTAAGCTCATTGTAATTTTTTTTAGAGACTGCAATGTAGAAATATTTTGCACAACCAATCATTTTTCACAGGATTTCCTTGAAATAATTTTGGAAATGTGAATCGAGCAAAAAAGGCCGTTGCGCGAACAACAGCCGAATTTGTTTTTGGTTAGTTAGAGATTGAGTTTTTTCAGGACCAGTTTACAGACCCAAGACTTATGATATTCTCCAGATGAATGCGATGCCCATCGGTGGTGTAAAGTATTTCAACACTTTGTTCTTTTCTGAGAGACTGCACCCTTGAAAAAATTTCATGGATGATGCCATTCTCATTGAATCTTATGATGGTCGGCGTCTGTGTCATTTGTTTCAGTTTTAGGATACAAACTACATGCTTCAAGATGAAACTGGTGTGACTTAAACTTCAATAATTTCTTATGGAATTGCGAGGATGAGGGTGAAAGCGTGCAGGCGTGAAAGCGTGAAGAGCTTTCTTCGGATAATATCTGGACTTCTTCTGCACGCTAACACGCTAACACGCTTCTCGCTTTTTTCGGGCAATTCCTTGCACAATTCCCCTAAAAGTTTATATTCGCTGCACATGTTGGTTCAAACCGCACATATCGAAGGCACGACAAGAGAGGAGTATGATGCTCTTCTCGCTTCTGGTTGGTTTCGTGGTACAGGTATCATTTATAAAAGTGAAATTGTCTGCATCAGCGAACAGATTTATTCGGTTCAACATATCCGTTTACCTCTTGCAGACTTGATTCACAGCAAGAAGCATCGTCGATTATTGAGACAGAATGATGAACGATTTCAGGTCACTTTTGGTACACCGAATTCGGATGAGCGAAAAGAAGAACTTTATTTGGCACAAGTTCCGCGATTCAAAGCTTTTGTGCATCAATCTCTCAGTGAGATTATCATTGGAGGTTGGCACGATGGAGAATTTGAAACGAAAGAGTTGTGTGTTTTCGATGGCGACAAATTGATTGCTGTCAGCTATTTCGATGTGGGTAAATCGGCTATGGCTTCCATCATGTGTTTGTATGATCCTGCCTACAAAAAATTCAGTTTGGGTATTTATACCATGTTGAAGGAAATGGAATTTGGGAGACGTGAAAATGTTGCTCTCTATTATCCCGGTTATATTCTGGACAGGCCTTCTGCATTTGATTATAAGCTCAGTATCGGCGATTGCGAATGGATGGGTAATGATAAAGTGTGGTATGCAGGGAATGGTGTTCCGATTTTTCAATCAAAAGGTGAACTTATCCGTTCAAAAATGAAGGAGCTTCAAAAGAGACTTTCGTTATTGGGCCATGAATCTGATTTTCACATCTATCCATATTTCACCGTTGGTCAGGTGATGCGTGAACATAAAACGCTTCTGCGTTTACCGTGTTATCTGGAATTTGAATTCGGTGAAAAAACGCTCGCCGCTTCTTATGATTCAGAAGAAGATGACTTTTTCATTTTTGAATTGGTTGAAGCAACAGAACTGGAATTCACTCAACAACTTGATCTTTCAGACGACTACCGAAATAGCAACATTTACGATCTGCGTGTCTTGAAAACCATTTTTCGT
>JANOVT010000339.1:0-13059 GCA_031417525.1 Flavobacteriales bacterium
ATGCAAATGGGGAGCAAGATGCATCACGGTAGAGACGTTGCACTGCAACGTCTCTACATGGTTGAATTTGGAATTCGATGGATTCGATTTCCGTGGAGGTATTTCGTCTGATAGAGACGTTGAACTGCAACGTCTCTGAAGGAGAAAAATTGGAATGTTCCAATCCTATGGATTCATAACAATGACCGATTATAAAATGCGTCACCAG
Source organism: Flavobacteriales bacterium (assembly GCA_031417525.1). Taxonomy (GTDB): domain Bacteria; phylum Bacteroidota; class Bacteroidia; order Flavobacteriales_D; family Sanyastnellaceae; genus JAIBBG01. Next base: position 209 of record JANOVT010000339.1, read on the forward strand.
GTTGAAGATTACATGATTTTCGATTTCGAAATTTTGATTTTGTGAGAGGGAGACGTTGCGGTGCGAGACGTTGCGGTGCGAGACGTTGCACTGCAACGTCTCTACATGGATGAATTTGGAATGCGATGGATTCGATTTCCGCGGAGGGATTTCGTCTGGTAGTGACGTTGGACTGCAACGTCTCTGAAGGCAAAAATCACAAATGATCCATACCTGTCGCATCAGAGACAATGATGAAAATCCAAATTGTAATTCATCAGAATCGTTTTTATGATTAAATGATTTTACAGTTCGAAATTTTGGGTTTTTGTCAAGGCGAGACGTTGGAGTGCAACGTCTCTACAGGTGGAATTTGTCCTCGTCCCAATTCTTTGGATTGTTTCGGATATATTGTTGAATAATGACATGAGTTTTTGACGATCGAATAATGTGATCATGAAATCTGGGTTGCCATGCAAAATATGGTTGTATGCTGGTTGCATTTTTGGTGACGGCTGATTTGAATGACCTGATGATTGTTGAAATGGAGCCTTTTTTCGGCGAAATGAGAGACATCTTTTTCCTCATTAGTTCAAAATCGCAATCGGATATTGACTGTTTTTCGATTGGTAACTTAACAGACATCTGCGTGCATACTTTCTTTGATACAATCAAAATTCCATGAATATGATTTGGCATCACAACAAATTCATCCAATTTTATAGTGGGAAAATGGGATGGAATTTCCAACCAATTTTGCCTTGTGATCATGCCGATTTCAGATAATTCCTTTTCATCGTGAATGATTTCTCCGAAAAAATGCTCGCGGTTTTTGGTGCATATTGTAATAAAATAGGCTGCCCGATTGCTATAGTCCCACTCGCTCAAACGCGCTGATGGTATGCGATATTTGTGTTTGTATTTTTCCAATAAAAAATGAAATTCAAAGTTAACGCTGAGCTCCATCTGCCAATGCAAACATCGAAGTCTTCTGTTGAATGTCATATTCCAATTTCGGATAAGATATGCCAATTTTATCGTTGAATTATGTAGGAAATTGCTTAATGATAAATTGTGTCGTTTCGCCTGTAGAGACGTTGCACTGCAACGTCACTGAAGTAAAAAATTCGGAATAATCTATTCCTGTCGATTTTAGCGCAATGATTCATTTCATCAATGCCGTTTGATGATTGGCGGCCATTTTAATCCGGAATTTTGATTTTGTGAGGAGCGAGATGTTGCGGTGCAACGTCTCTAGACGGACGAATTTGGAATTCGATTTATTCGATTGCCGTCAAGGGATTCCGTCTGGTAGAGACGTTGCACTGCAACGTCTCCAAACTAGAAAATCCGGAATGATCAATACCGTTCTGTTCAGGCGCAGATTTTCGCAAAAAGAAATTCGAACATTTTTTCAGTTTGTACGTATTCAACGGCTATCGAAACCTTTCAAAATACGTTCATAAAGTCAATTCCCGTTCAGCCAATTCCTTTTGGTTCGGAAAGGTCGTTTTGTTATTTTCGCGTCGTTCTTGAACAGTTGTCCTACTACCTGCTCGTTCCGAAATCATTTAATAACCAAGATTTTAAATTAAAATGAGGAGAATTTATCTCGTTGTTATCCTGCTTTTTGCAGCCAAAAATTTCCTATCACAGTCAAACGATTTAGACCCGAAAAACGGCGTCATTGTAGCGACACAGTTTGCGATCACGCGACCTATCAGTGAGATTTTCGCTGAGAATCCGGTGGATGAGACGCAACGGATAGGTGAAAAAATTTCCAGTGACCGTAAACTGCGACCTGCACAGCAGTTTCCACTCGCCGAAACCGGCAGTCCGAAGTACGGCAATGATGAATCCATTCAACAAAAGGGAATGGGACACATCGATGCCAATGATGGCCTTAAAGCCAATTGGACAGGACAAACCGCCAGCGGATTTCGTCCCTATGATCCTTCAGGAGCAGCCGGACCTAATCACTATGTTCAGATGATCAACAGTACCACTTTTAAAGTGTACAATAAAACAACTGGTGTTGTTCAACTTACCGGAACTCTGGGAAATCTGTGGAGCCCTGCCACCGCCAATGCCGGAGACCCGATCGTGATGTACGATAAAGCGGCCGACAGATGGTTTCTTGCTCAATTCGGTTCAGGAAATAACAATATCTATATCGCTGTTTCGACTTCCCCTGATCCTACAGGTTCTTATGCAACGTACACATTCACATCACCACAATTTCCGGATTACCTGAAGTTTTCCGTTTGGGCTGATGGCTATTATATGACCTCCAATCAGGCTCAAAAAGTATTCTGTTTTGAGCGTGCAGCAATGCTGACCGGTTCAGCGGGTGCGCGATCTATTTATACGAGTTATGCTCCACCACAAGGCACAGGCTTTTTTGTGCCACTGCCTGGTGATGCCGCTGACGGTACTCTCCCTTCATATGGAACACCTTGTCCCATTTTTTCTTATTCTGATAATGGATGGGGAGCCAGTTACTCTGATGCTGTGAACATTTACCAGATGTCTGTGAATTGGGTTCCTGCAACGCCAACTGCAACGATAACACTTGCGGCAAATCTTGCCACCGCGGCTTTTGATGCGTCCTACAACGCAAGCTGGAACGACGTTTCTCAACCTGGTACAACACAAAAACTTGATGGAATTGGAGGTATTTGTATGTATCGGGCACAATGGAAATCCTGGGGTGGCTACAATTCTGTGGTGCTCAATTGGGCTGTAAAAATTAGTACCGCTCAGCGCAGTATTATGTGGTGTGAATTGCGTCAGGATCAATCGACAAATGCCTGGAGTATTTATCAGCAAGGAATATATACTCCTGACGCGGCAACACGCTGGATGGGAAGTATGGCCATGGATAATAATGGATCCATTGGAATTGCCTACCTTAAAGCGGATGCCAGTTCCATCTTTCCGGGACTTTATTACTCTGGAAGAAGAACATGCGATCCACTCGGAACTTTGCCGGTTACCGAGGTTGAAGTCATTGCCGGAACCGGATTTCAAACCGGAACTAACAGGGTAGGAGATTATGCTCATACATGCCTCGATCCGGATGGAGTGACTTTTTGGAGCACAAGTGAATTTATGGGTGGTGCTTCCGGAGCAAGCGCGGCAAGAACCAGAATTTTTTCATTTTCGATGCCAACCTGCACGACAGATGCTTCTGTGAGCATTGCTCTTACCGGAGGAAATAATCCTAAATGTCCTGGTGAAACGAACACTTTCACGGCTATGGCTGTGAATGGTGGTTCAAGTCCTGCCTATCAATGGAAAGTAAATGGAGTAAACGTTGGATCAAGTAGTGTTACTTATGCGAATTCTGCCTTAATCGCAGGAGATGTAGTGTCGTGCGTGCTGACATCGAATCTTCCGGGAGTGACCAACAATCCGGCAACTTCCAACAGTATTACAATGTCTGTTGGATCAAATGTGACACCATCGGTTGCGATCGCTATTACAAACGGTTCAAATCCAACTTGTCCGAATGTTAGTCTCACATTTACTGCAACACCAACGAACGGAGGAACAACTCCTTCCTATCAATGGAAAGTGAATGGAGCGAATGTCGGAACGAATGTTTCCACCTACACAACATCTTCACTGACCAATGGTCAAATTGTAACATGTGTGCTCACTTCTATTGCACCGTGTGCGAGTCCTGCAACAGCAACGTCGAATGCAATAACAATTACGGTTTCGTCTTCTTCGAATCCGACAGTTAACATCGCATTGACCGGAGGCAGCAATCCAGATTGTGCCGGAGCAACTTCAACCTTCACAGCAACTGCTTCAGGAGCAGTGTCTCCTGTGTATCAATGGAAAGTAGATGGTGTAAACGTGGGCACGAACAGCATCACTTATTCGACCAGTTCAATTACGAATGGGCAAGTTGTGAGTTGCAGTCTGACCTCCGAAGGCTCATGTCCTTCCATTGCTATTCTTGGAACAGGCACTGCTACGAATGCTACTACCAGTCCATTGGGTGCAGCTTATCCTACATATTATGGAAATGGCAGACAACAATGGCTGATCAGAGCTTCGGAACTTACGGCATTGGGATTAAGCGCAGGAACGATCAATTCTATTGCATTTGATGTCGCTGGTTCTGTCGGTGATCCGGCAACTCTCAATGGTTATACCATTAAGATCGCTCAGACTACAGCGACTGTTTTGTCAACCACATTCCAGTCTCCAACTTTTACAACCGTTTATGGTCCATCCAATTATACGCCTACGATCAATGCAATCAATACACACAATTTCACAAGCGCATTTACGTGGGATGGAACTTCTAACATTGTCATTGATATCTGTTTTTCAAATCAGGTGGTAGGAAATGCTGCATACCTTACAAAAAGAACCGCAGCAACCTTTAACGCTTGTTCTTATTATCAAGCAGATGGAGCTGGAGGAGCAGGAGCTTGCACCACTACGACGGGAACTGTGACCACTAACAGACCTAATATGATTCTGACATCAGGTGCTGTATCTGTGACAGTAGCTTCGAATAACATCACGATGGCAATTACAGCATCAGTTGTGCCTTCTGTTTCAATTGCTTTGACATCAGGAACAAATCCAACATGTTCCGGATCATCATTGACCTTCACAGCTACACCAACGAATGGCGGAACAACTCCGGCTTATCAATGGAAAGTTGCAGGAGTAAATGCCGGAACAAATAGTGCAACATTCACAACATCTGCTATCACCAATGGTCAGATTGTTACATGTGTATTGACATCAAATGCGGATTGTGCAAGTCAAGCAACTGCAATTTCAAATGGAATAACAATTACAGTAAATTCTAATGTAGTGCCGGCCGTTTCAATTGCATTGACAGCAGGAACAAACCCAACTTGTTCCGGTTCATCATTGACATTTACAGCAACACCAACGAATGGCGGAACAACTCCGGCTTATCAATGGAAAGTAGATGGAGTGAATGCAGGAACCAATAGCGCCACGTTTATAACCTCTTCACTTACGAACGGTCAAATTGTGACGTGTGTATTGACATCAAACTCAGCGTGTGCAAGTCCGACAACAGCAACTTCAAATGGAATCACTATTGTTGTGAATGCAAACATTACATGGTATGCGGATACAGACAATGACGGATATGGCAACATTGCATCGACACTATCTTCTTGCACTCAACCAGGTGGATATGTAGCGAGCAATACTGATTGTAACGACGGCAACGGAGCTATCAATCCTGGTGCAGCAGAAATTTGCGGCAATGGTGTTGACGAAAATTGCAGTGGAACACCTGACGAAGGTTGTTGTGCGATGAGCGCTTCTGCTATCGCAACAAATGCAGCCTGTGTGGGAGCAAGCACGGGTTCAGTCAATCTCACCGTTTTGAACGCAACTTTGCCGGTAACCTATTTGTGGAGTAATGGTGCAACTTCTGAGGACTTAACAAACGTTGTTGCCAATTCATACTCTGTGGTTGCAACAGACTTCAACGGTTGCACTGCCAGCGCAAATGCAACAGTAGGAAATGACGGAGGCACCGCGCCAGCTGCGGCAGCCGCTATCAATGGTCCTGCAGGTGCTTGTCGTAATTCAACTGGAATTGTTTTCAGCGTGGATGCAGTCCCTGGAGCCACTTCCTATTTGTGGACACTTCCAACTGGTGCTACTGGATCTTCTAGCACTAATTCAATTACACTAAGCTTTTCATCTACTTATGCGACAGGAAATATTTGTGTAACAGCTGTGAATGCATGCGGCCAAAGTGCTTCATTCTGTGGATCAATCACAGCACTTACAGCGGTACCTGCCGTTCCTCTTGCAATCATTGGTCAGAATACAAGTGTTTGCGCCGGCTCCACCAAATCTTTTAGCATCAATCCTGTTGCCAATGCAACATCCTATACCTGGACAGCACCAACAAACTCTAGCATCATAAGTGGGCAAGGAACAACTTCTGTCACCATTTCTTTTGCTGCCAATTTTGGTGCTACTGGAACAGTTGCTGTGAAGTCAGTGAACTGTTTTGGTTCAAGTGCAAACAGGACTTTGACGGTGTATAATATTCCAGGATTGCCTGCCGCAATCACCGGACCAGCCAACGCAGTTTGTCCTGGTTCAACTCAATCTTATAGTATTGTTTCGACCGCAGGCGCAACGAGTTATCTGTGGGCTGTGCCAACCGGTGCAGTCATCAATTCAGGTCAGGGTACTACCGCTATCAATGTCACATTCCCTGCGACATTTACTAGTGGTGTTGTTTCTGTTCGGGCTGTAAGTGGTTGTGGAACCGGTTCCGCAAGAACAAAGAATGTTTATTCCGTTCCTGCTATCTCAGGTGTAGTTTCAGGTACTTCAACCAATTTGTGCGGTGGCGGACAGTTCACTTATAGCATCACTGCACCGATCGATGCGTTGTCATATAACTGGACATTGCCGGCCGGCTGCACCATGGTGACGAATAATGGCAATTCTGTTACGATTGATGTGCCTTCGACTTTCATCACAGGAACCATCTGCGTTACAGCAAGCAATTCATGTGGCACCAGCACCTCGAAGTGTCTGGCACTGACCAATCAACCGCCAACACCTGCATCCATTACTGGGGTTGCTTCTGTGTGCCCAAATCAACTGGGTGTGGCATTCAGCACTCCGGCAATTTCACCATATACTTATACCTGGACAGTTCCGACAGGATCAACAATCGCATCTGGTCAGGGCTCTAATGCCATTTCTGTGAACTGGGGAACGGTTGCCGGAAATGTGGCTGTAAAAGCTAACAATGCATGCGGTTCATCGGCGAATAGGACTAAAGCGGTTGCTTTGGCCGCCTGTCTTAGTGGTGACCCTATTGGCAATAATCACTCAACAAATAATTCGAACAATCGTTCGCTGAGTATCTATCCAAATCCGAGTGACGGTCGCTTTACCATCAGCGCGGAATTTGAAGGTTCATTTGATTTGTTGAATGAACTAGGTCAACTGATTGAAAATTTCCAACTCGACGATTCCAACAATCATCGCAAAGAATTTTTGGAGTTAAAAACCGGAATTTATTTCATCGTTGGTAAAGGTGAAAATGCAAGTCTGAATCAAAAAATCATTGTCACCAACCAGTAAGACAAAAAAAATAAGTGCTTTATGTTTATTGACATAAAGTTGTAACATAAAAACCTTCAGCGGATAGAACTTTGTTCGCTGAAGGTTTTTCTTCATTTAGGAATCTAATGCTGGAAACAAGTCGTACATATATTTTACAACCAAATTCAAAAGGATTTGTCTTGATATTGATGAAGGGAATTTTGACTATTGTATTTTTTCTTTACATAGCTTTATGGAAGCTATCCGCTCAAAATCTTGTGCCAAATGCCAGCTTTGAAGTAATGGATAATTGTCCTTTCCCTCAGCCATCATTCGATTGTGTACTTGCATGGTCGCAACCATCCACTGAGAATGATCCCGTCAATACACCTGATATTGGTTTTGAAGGTGCAGTCTTTTTTCCTCCTTCTTCCATTAATGCTCATGATGGAAATAACTATCTGAACTTAGAATGTAGTACAGGAAATCCCGAATACGCCCAGGCATTAATGACGCAACCTTTGCAGGCCGGTGTGACCTATTGCGTCAGTTTTTATGCATCTGTGAACGATCAGTCAACTACTGTTGCGCCCTCTCTTGGAATTTATTTTTCGAATGGACCGATTGCAAATAGTCCATTTGAACTGGATCTTGTTGCGCATGTTCAGGGACCGGTGGAGTTTGATCCAACTGTTTGGACATTGATTAGTGGAACTTACACAGCCGTTGGCGGTGAAGATTATCTTGTAGTGGCAGGATTTGAAAATATTGGTGACATGCCGTTTCCATATATGTATGTTGATGATATCAGCGTAACCGCGATGCCTGCGTTAGTGTTTGAAGATTTTTCGCTCTGCGATGCTTCGTCATTCGAATTGAATGCGACTGCGGTTGGTGCGACTTATCAATGGAGTACAGGTGAAATTTCTCCTGTGATTACTGTAACGGATTCCGGCAGTTACCATGTCATTCGCAACTTTGGAGTATGCGCTCAAGAAGCCAGTTCAGTAATCTTTGCTTGTGATGTTGAAGTTCCGATTGATACTACTGATACGATAGCCATTGATTCAACGTCTACAATTCCGACCAACTCAGAGATATATCCATTCTATATTCCGAATGCATTTACTCCTGATGGCGATGGAGTGAATGATGTATTTTGGGTTCATGGTCCTTCGACTTCTCAATACAATTTCGCCGTCTTTAACAGATGGGGAGATGTTGTTTTTTCATCAACAGATATTGAAGATGTGTGGACAGGAAATACACGGCTTGGATCATATTTCGTTCAGGATGGCATTTATGTGTATCGCTTATCAGCCACACTTGCAACTCTCGAAATCATTGAACGAACCGGACATATTTCGATCATTCGATGATGCAGGATAGCATTCGGAGATAAGAGAATTGATTCTGACGGTAATGAAATATCGTTAGATGTTGATTGACGTTATACATGAATTGACCTGGCTTCGATAAATTGCGATTAAATTCGCTTCACTATAAAAAATTTCAGAATGAAACAAATAACGTATTTGCTTTTTATCGTCCTTTTTTCTATTGGTTGTAAAAAAAATGAAAAGGAAGAAACAACTACAACAAACAACACCGTTGTTCCGCCACCTGTGACTACTCCGACGCAAGTGAGTGTCGCAATTACTATATACGGCGAAACAACGAATTTCATCTTTGCGCAAAATGGATTCGGATTGCAGTTCAATAGCACCACCATGATCAATGGAGATACCATGCTTCTTGCACCTTCAACCAGCATGAGCAACTTCGGTATTCCAGGGACTACTTTTTCTGCCTATGTGAGCTTGCAAATGCCATATGCGAAAATTCCATTGACAGAATACAACTCGAATCCGACACAAGCATTCAATGACTATTTCGCGGATACGGAGGTTTTTGCAACGCCATTAGTTGGTGATATATTTCTCACAATGCCTGATGGTGTGCAGTGGACTACATGGGGTGCAGGTTCAAATGGATTGGTGAATAGTGGCGATTGGAATATGAATTTTGTGAATGAAAATAATGAATTTGCTGAAACGATTCGATGCCATGGCGAAATAGTAATACCTATGATGAACCAAACAACAAGTGAAGTGACGGATGTTTCTCTTAGCTACACGTTGAAGTTTCAAGAGCCATTTTAGCGCTTCACATATAAAATTCGACTTTTAGTATTGCCATTTCTTATGAAATGCATCGAAGAAATTCAATCCAATTTTGAATTCGATTCGTGCTTTGTTCCAGGAAGAATCGGCTGTGCAGGCATAAATGCCTAAACGAAATATTTCTTCGCGGATTCGAAACGTCCTTTCAATTCCGGCATAGAATTCAGCATGATGGAAGTCCTGACTTGGTATGGAAAGAAAAGCACAGCCCGCTGCTTCAGTCAATTTAAGTTTTCTGATGAGTGGTATTTTATTCAAGACAATACCATTAAAATGATGGAAGTAATTTCCTCTGAGATAGGTATTAGGTGTTGAAAGCGTAGGTCCTAAAAGCTGAAATGACAATAAAGGATCAGAAAAAAAAATGGGATCGGATCCCCGGAAATACCGATGTTCAAGTAGCCGCAGATTGGTTTTGTTGAAGAATGTTCCGGCCATCACGCTCCATTCCATATTGCCTAAGCGGCCAAGTTCTGTTTCATTCTTCGCTTTCAATTCGATGTAATCAAAGTTCACTTCACTGCGTAATAGTCCGGGAATGCCTTTACGATATGTCATCGTAATGTCCGGATATCGGCTTCCTAAAAGAATTTTTTTGTTTTTCCTGATCTCATATTTCTGTCCAATCTTATACTTCAGGTCCAAACGTATTTCTGATTTGGTGTATCGATCGAAACTAATGGGTGTATTCACATCACCAAACAATCGTTGAGACCATTTGTCGCCTTCCATGTTGTTGATGGGTTTCTGATCGGAATAGTCAAAAGTGACCTCAGCGAAAAGTCCATTGACAAGTTCCATCCGCTGTGCAATACTGATTGTTTGAGTGCGCACATAATTACTTCGACTGAACAAAGAACCGAGTGATGCATACGTGTTGATCATGTCGTAATAATCTCCAACTCGTATAAATGTCCGGACGAATTTTTTTGGTACATACGTCAGTCCGAGACCTACTTTTCCACGCACATCTTCATTTCGGAATCCATAGTCGATCATGCCATCCGTCTCAAGTAAATAGGCATTCGGAAATTCTTTCTGAAAGCTTCCACCAAGTCGATGCCTGTAACCACCAATGCCTACTGGGTTTAATTGCATGATCAGGGGATTTAAAAAGAATTCATAGTTCTTTTCCCTGTTGCGATAGCCGACACCATACAATATGAAATCCATAAATTTCAACTGATTGTAGGTCGAATCTACTTTGTGATAATATTCTTCACTTCCATAAAGTGCTTGCAAACTGTCTTGTCGGCTAACGTATTTCAACTCATTTTCGGTTAGAGCAAGAAATCGGTGTTCGTCCCAATAAGCTGAATCCTGATCATAAGCATCTTCTGTGTAAATGACTGATTCCTGATCGAATTTGAACAAGGAATCCAGTGTCCTGTTCGAGTGCAGTATATCGATGTCGGCGTTGATTTGTGCATGACCTTCTTTTATACTGTAATCTAAGCTTTGATCTGCAAGCGTATATTGACCTGAAAGAAGTTGGTCGTAGTATTGAACAAGATGAAAATTATCATAAAAGATTAATGCCTCATCATTCAGTCGTAGATCAGCATAAATAAGTGCCCAATCGTCAGAGCGTATATGCACAATGCCTGAGAATAGAGGCTCGCTTTTGAAAAGTGGTGTCACTTTTATTTTGTAAACTCTTGTTGAATCTATAATATCAATCTCGTCAAGATCAAATTGATAACTCAACATTGCACCCGCACCGATAGGAGAGAGGATCATTTTTTCTGAAACAGATGGCAAGTCCAACAGTCGATTATATAAACTGAACTCATTGTATCCGCTTCTGCTTTTTAATTGATAATTGTTGACAGCTTCATGCTGCTGTGGAATAATATCCGGTTCTCCATATTCAATGGACATACTCATCGAATGACCTTCAGATGGTCGTGTGACCTTGAAATCCTGGTATGCCAATATTTCCTCATGACAACGAGAGGGTGGCGAGAAATGGACTTTGCTCAATGACTCGATCAGGTAAAGTTGATTTGTTATTTTGGGTCGATCGCGTTCCTTCAAAGCAAGATAAGTACTGTCCTTTCCTGCCACAGTTGTGTCAGGGGCGGTTCTGATAATGGAGTTCTTCATGTACCCATCATAAGTCATTGTGAAGTCTTTGCCACGATTCTTTGCTCTCGCTTCAATGGCGTTTTTCATTACGTCCCTGGCTAGATTTTTTTTATCCGCATACACCATTACGTCGTTGAACTCAGCTGCATTTTCTTCCAGTAAAAAATCGCGATGAATGACTTCAAGATCAGATCCTTTTATTTCTGTCGTAAAATCATGATATCCTACAAGATGAATAGTGAATGTATAGGTACCTTCCTGCAACCGGAGTTTGAAATGACCTTCTTCGTCACAATGGGTGCCATAGACTTCACCGGTGCGTGTTGAAGTTGCGACAACTGTTGCGAACGATGCAGGTTCATCATTTTCGGATCGGATATTCCCGATAAGCGTGAAATCCTGACTGAAGACAGCAAGGTGAATGAACGAAATGAAGAGTAAGCAGTAAGCCCGAATCATGAGTAGTGAAAGTGTGACGTACTGATGATTCCTTTGTTACACGCAGAGTCAATCCTATTTTATTTAGCTTATCTGATTTCTATTTTGCGGACGAACTCAGAGTTGCCATTGCTACATTTAAGCGTATAAATTCCAGACGAGAATTGCGAGATATCCATTCGTTTTTCCAATCGACCACCACCAATATTAAGTTGTTCACTCATCACCAACTGAGCAATTGCGTTGTAAAGATCAATTTGTAAGAGTCCGGGTTGAAGGTGATCAATACTCAATTGCAAAACATCTGTTGCCGGGTTTGGATAAACATTCCAGGAAATTCCTGAGGTTAGTTCTTCTTTTGAGATAATGATACCTTCACTTTCTATATTGATATTGTCAACATAAATCGGATTGCCATAGTAGCCACGATTCTGAAATGCAACGATCAACTCACCGGCTTCTCCGATAATTGAAATGGTATCATTTCGCCATTGCGAAGCGGACGGAACGAAATAATCAGTTTGATCAGGCGCTGTGCTCAGGATTGTTCCTCCTTTCACATAAAGTGTCTGCCATGAATCACCACAATCATAACTGATGAGTACTGCCAATGTATCGCTGTAATTGCTGGCATATCTGGAATAAGCAACATCGAACGTGATTTGAATTTCTTCGTTGTTGAGAGTAGTCAATTTGTTCGTCCAGATTTCATCCAGAGCGCCTTGTTCGTCATAATAATAGTTGTCAAAACGCATGCAGTATTCACTTTGACCAAAACCTCCGGCATCGTCAGTAACAGTCCAAAATCCGGAGCCGCCATTGCTGTGCGCATCATTCCAGTTCTCAGGAAATCCTCCGGATTCAAATGTTTCCGTCAATGGAATGTTTCCTGCAACGGAATTTGTAATGTAAGAAGTTTTGGTGACAACATCTGAAATCGAATTTTCGGTTACAGTCAAAGTCACATCATAAGTTCCAATACTTTCATATTGAACAGTTGGATTTTTTTCGGTGCTCGTTGAAGGTAGCGCTCCCGGAAATGACCAGCTATATGTTGCATCCGTACCAGCAACACTG
>JANOVT010000340.1:0-11314 GCA_031417525.1 Flavobacteriales bacterium
CGCTCAACGGATCGCATGTTTTTATTCTTTCTTCATCACATGCCGGCTTCATAACGTCAACCCAAAAGAGTGGATCGAAGATGTCTTCAACAAAATAAATGAAATGAAGCCATCACAATATCATACTCTATTTCCCCAGAAATGGAAAAAGTAATTTAGCTTAGACGGAGATTTTGAAATTACAATATGCAGTTGGCCGTTGGGTTACGCTGCTCTGTTAGTTTTTCCGGTCAACTGCAGCGGTGAAGAAGCTGAGTAATACATAGAAAACATGCCGGGAGTGTCGCACCGCATCATTCATGATCATGAAGAAGCTGCTGAATCTGCGTTCGTTCTGAGTTTGATTTCGGGTGCAGTTGCCCTTGGTTTCATTGTCGTGAATAGATGGAAACCAGGCCTTAATATGTTGTTCAAAGTTTGTGTCATATTAGCCTGTTCTGCCTCACTCCTATTATTGATCAATGCTTCACACAAAGGTGGAATGATCAGACATCCGGAGTTGACTGATGTGAATTCTGACAGAGAACCTCAAAGTGGCTTTGAAACTGATGAACACGAAGAAAAAGAAGTTCACAGCAGTTCAACGGACTAAAAAATCAAACGTTAATTAAGAAAAACAAAGGCTGCCACTTGCAGCCTTTGTTTTTCCTTTTTAAATTAGTATTATCTACAAATGCGGTCAATACATTAGGTGACGAATCAAATACCTTCAGTCTAATTTTTCACAATTTTAAATTCCGCTTTCGTGCCATCTTCAAATTCCAGTTTCAAGAAATACAATCCCTGACTCAAATCCTGCGCTTCCATTTGACGAGTGTATTTTACTTGTCTCACTATGGCTCCGAACTGATTGTACAATTCTACATTTAATATTTTTTTATCCGATCGAATGTGGACAGCTTCTGAGAATGGATTCGGAAATACCGATGCACTAGCATTATTTAGATAATCAACCAGATTCGCTAAGTCATTATTGGACGCAAAAGTTGGTGATTGAATAGTGAATTCACCTATCCCATTCGGATTTCTTGCATAACCCTGGTCAGATGACTGTGCTCCAAATATTGATTGGTCCGCTATTTCACCAATACTATTCAAAAGAGACAGAGATTCACCATCGGATGATAATTTAAAATTTGTATGAAACATTCCGTCAACTGAATCTTCATCTGCCCATAAGATGAGATATTCATTGGGTTGCAGTACAGTGCCATCCGGCAATTGCCATTTTGTGAGATTCCAGCTATTGTCGCTGATGTAATAATTTGTCAGATCAACTGGTCCTTCTCCACGATTATAAAGTTCAATCCAATCTTCATACTCATTTGCTTCATCGGCCGAAGTCATATCATTGCTTGCCATCAATTCGTTGATGACAATATCGGTGCTCGATGCCATGGCTACCGTAACACCATAGTAATACACATCGTGTTCTGCGCCAACTGGCATGTATGTGGCGGTATGAGCTGTATTGGCTTCGACAGCTTCGATGTAAAACCGAACAACTGCTCCTAATTGCATACCGGGAATTTGGCCACCAAATACGCCATCATTGGCAGCGCCGTCATTGCTATTACCATCATCCAACATCATCACGCTCAAAAAATTTCCAACCAACTCATTCGAATAGTAAAGAGTGACATGATCTAGTCCATCACCAGTAGAAATTGCTGATGTGATCGTTACCTCTTCTCCAGCCAAAGGTTGCTGCCACTCTCCCATCTGAGAATGTAAAATCACATTGGAAATTTGTGCACCTGTGGTATTCAACTCCGCATTTGTCATGACCAGATTTCTTCGCGTTTGCAAACTGTTATGTAAAGATGTCACTCCGCCAGTAAACTGATTATAACTGTACAACTTTTTAGTATCAGCCTGGACGTGTGCGTCGATAAAGTCACCAAATGAAGCGATTGTACCATTCGTCAAAGCCGGATCAACCAGTTCCTGAATGATTGTACGATAGTGAGCCAGGTACCGCTGACGATATTCCGGTATAGCCAACATTTTATTCAACAAAGGAAAATTGACATTTTCAGCATGATAAAAAACACCCCAATTCGCAGACTCAGAAACAAGCACGCTATTGCCATCAAATTCCAACGGAACCATTCTGCCCGTTTCACTTTCCCAGTATAGATAATAATCCATCTTGCCTTTGAAAATATAGCTGTCATCATCGCCGAATATGTTTTCACATGCGAGATACCACAACGTTCGATCCACATCCAAGACTTCCGGCAAAGCGGTCGTCAATTGCGCCGCTGATGTATTATTCAAAACGTCGCAAGTATGAACAAGATCTACCCATGGATCAGTCAGGGCACTTCCCTTCAATGTGTAGTATTGCTGATAGTCCGTTTCATCTGTTCCAAGAAAATTGAGCGCAGCAGTACCATCGCCCCAATTTGGACCGCCGGGACCACCGGGGCCACCTTGTCCTGCAGGTGCATCTGCGCGCCATCGCGAACCCTCGTTACTTAAAAACCACTGTTTGATATAAGTGCCATCAAGTTGTTGCACCATAGGATACAAACCCCATGATTCACCATTCACAACCAACTCAACAAATGCAGCGCTTGCTGCAGGTACCTCGTGTCTGATCAAATACAAATACATGAACTCCCGAAGGAATGAAGCGTCTTCAAAACAATTATTCAAATTCAAGACATCGTAGCCATGAAGATCTTGTCCGGAAATATTTGAATCCATCCGAATATTGAAACTCTTCTTTTCTTCATTCCCCACCTGACTGTAAGAAGTCTGTCCTTTAAATGAAACACCAACTTGTTCGTAAACCTCACCATTATAAGTTAAAGTCGCTGACAACTCGGTGCCGCTGTTGAAATTCGTAGTCATGGTATTGTACCAGTTACTATTTGCAAACTGCAGGTAAATGGTATCAATTACATCCACGTTAAAAATGCCTTCTTCCACATGATCACCAATATGAATTTGATGATTCAATTCGTCCAGTGACCAGTGATGAGGCAGATTTTGAGCTTTGCTTGTAAAAGCTGCTGTAAGACTGAGAATGCTAACTAAAAAATGTTTCATATTTTTTATTTTAATCGAAAAATGATAAAGTGGTCTTTGACAAAACAATATAAAAAAGTTTAACGTATCAGAAGTATATGTCCGTGAAATTCGTGTGGAAGCCCTAGTAAATCCCGCACAACCGCTACATAATTATAAGCTCCATCCTGAGCGAAATAATCGCCATTGTGAACTTCCCCTGTCCAGGGTTGCTTTGGGTCCGCTGTTTCAAACACCTGATCACCCCATCGATTGAAAATGCTCAGCGCATATTCAGTGACGCCAATAGTCTCTGGCTTCCAGACATCATTCACTCCATCATCATCAGGAGTAAATGAGTTAGGTGCATAAAATGCAAAACCATCTACAATCACAATTCCTGTAATGTGAGCTTTGCATCCAAATTCACTTGTTACATATTGTGTGATATCCGTGTATCCGGGTTTCAAAAACGAATAGCTAAAATTGAATGAGTCCGAAGAACCCCCATCGCTGATGATATAATAGCATTCAGTGGCGTTTTCTGCAACAGACGTGATATCTGCTTCAGGATTCAACAAGCTGAGATGCTGGTTACTGATTAAAAAGCCCGGAACAGGCGAAGGCTCAATCCGAATGACGTTATTAAAAAATATGCTCTGCGTTTCAATACAACCTTCGGAAGTCGACATGGTCACTTCCACATCATACACGCCTGCTTCTGTATATTGATGCGACACCTCAGTGCCGATGGCATTTGCTCCATCTCCGAAATCCCAGAAATATTGTACAGGTGTATTGTAGATTGTTGTTCCCTGGGAAAATGCAGTTCCGAAATCACATTGAACAATTGTATCGGTTTCAGCGGAAAAATTTGGATTCAAAATCACTTCAACTTCGGATGTATAAACATCAGTGCAATTGTGCTCCTGTATAGTCAGGCTCACTTCAAAAACTCCTGCATTTGCAAAGTGAATATTAGATTGCGAAATCAGGGAATTCGAATCCGGTATTCCATCCACACCGAAATCCCAAAAAATCGACGCGTTATTTGAAGTAAATCCTTCGGCCAAAAAGTCGAATGCATTTCCTTCGAAACATTGAGCCGGCTGATCTTGAAAATATGCGTCCAACATTTCAAATAATTCCAGATTAAGGAATGTGGTATCATTACACAAATCTTCCATTGACGCAATCAACATCACTTCAAAATATCCACTATCACTGTGCGAGTGTATTGGTTCAAAATCGGAAGAGATAGAACCTAATGCCATTTCTCCAAAATCCCAATCGTAATCTGTGGCATTCATAGATGAGTTGCCAAATTGGAACGTCAGTCCATTGCAAAAAACATTCTGCGGTTCAATAGATGCAACCGGGTTTTCTACGAGTTCTACCTGAGCGGTATATGTTTCCAAACAATCATTCTCAGCGATTGTTAGACTTACATCAAAGAATCCGGCGGCATTAAAATGCACACCCGATGGATTTGAACTCGTTGAATGCATCGGCAAAGCACCCAGCCCAAAATTCCAGTTATAGGTCGCCTCATCTGTTGATGCACCTTGTGCTAAAAAATCGAATTCATTATTTTCTAAACACTGCAATGGCACTTCATCGAAGTATGGCTGCAACATCCCATAAATCAACATACCAGTGATTGTCGTGTCTGGGCACAGATTAAATGCCGTTGCAATTAACGTTACCTGATAGTAACCTGTGTCGGCAAACGTGTATTGCGGATCTTCTTCAATTGAAAAATCAGATGTTCCGTTCACCCCAAAATCCCAGTAATATTCCGTGGCATTTTGTGATAGATTATTGAATTGATATTGATATCCATCGCAAAATGTTGACTGCGGTTCAATGGATGCTGTGACATCCGTTGGTATGGAAACAGATTGAGTGATCGTTTCTGAACATCCACTTTCAGATACCTGCAGCGAAACATTCACCGTGCTGCCTGCAGAACCAAGGAGAATATTCTCTGGATTCTGATTACTATTTGTAAACGTCGAAACGCCGTTATCAAACGTCCACAAGAATTCAGTATTCGTTCCTGTGCCACCAAGTCCGATGAAAGAATACAACAATTGATTTTGTGTGCACGAATATTCATACTGAGAAATTGCTGGTATCAATCCCGGTGATGAAACATATTGGGCGAAAGTCGTATCAGCGCAGGGAAGCCCGGGATTCAAAATGAGCATGATGGCGTATGTGCCCGCCTCTGAATATGTATATGTTGGTTCGAATAGATTACTGGTGTCCGCGTCAAATTCTGCTACACCAAAATCCCAATGATATGTCAAGTCTTCAACTGATCCATTCAAAAAATTGACTGTAAGTCCGCTACAAATATTTTCCTGATTTGCGATGGCTGGTGAATCTATCGCCGCACAATTTGTTACATTCAATTGAAAATCTCTGTTGGTTACATTAATCAACACTCCATTCCGATACTCACTGATACAAACACCAACAACGTATTGGCCAAGAGATGTCGGAGTGCCGGTTATAACTCCGGTTTCTTCATCAATAATAAATGCAGGACTCGAATCAATCGGATAGACGGCGCTGTAACCCGCATTGTAACTTAATCCATTGTAAGGTGGACTTCCCGGTGGATTGATGTATGAACCCGAAACATTTGTGTTCAGAGGTTCACAAAATTCATAAACTAGTTGATCACCATCCGCATCAGTAGCAGAATGATCAAATGTGAAAGGAGCATTCAAACAAATGATCAATGGAGGATGTGAAGCAAATTCCGGATTGCTATTTTCTGCCACAAGTTCTGTTCCGGGAATTTCAGTTGTGAGTGTGATGCCAACGTCCGTTCCTGTAGGTACATTTACAATAGAAAAATTGCGACAACATCTTTGATAAGTTAATGTGTATCCTCCTGCTATATGTGGTAAAATCGCTACTCCGGTAAAAAAAGCCTCCTGCACACAAAGCCCCAGTGGCGCCATATAACATGCATTGCTACTTTCGGTTTCTACGCTCGTGATGATGGCATTGCTCAGATCAATTTCAAGGTTATATATCAAATCTCCTGCGGAATTAAAACAGCCAATCGAAACAGGATCATCGTATTGTGTATTACTCGAACAATCGCGATATAGAGTCAGTGTTATTTCGCAAGAATCACCCGACAAATATTGATAATGAATAGATCCGCCGATCACATGTGATGCGCTAAAGGATGCTGGAATCGCAAACAACAAAAACAAGAGGAGCAAAAATCGCGAGATGAACTCTGGTTTCAAGTATTGCTCATAAGCAGAATTAGGCACTTCCCCCAAATTCGTTAGCCTGGAAAAAAAATCCGTATTCAAAAGTGACGCCCGAAACAACATCTTAAAATTTTTGTAGGATTTTGGAACTCCTTACCGTGCCATCAACTCTTACCTGCAGCATGTAGGAACCAGCTGATAAGTGGCCAACATCGAATGACTTTTTTATTACACCAGATGGATGATTCGATTTTCCGAATGAAGAAACAAGGGCACCGTGTGAATCGAACAATGTAAATTCTACGTTGCCCCCTTCATTTAAATTCATACTGATATTTAGTTTCTCCATAAATGGATTCGGGTAAACTTCTACTTTCAATTCATCATTTTCAAGTTCATAAATTCCCATTGCAATTCCAACAACCTGACTTGTTGAATAGACATAGTCTCCTTCTTCATTTCCATTATTATTACAAGCATTCCCCGCAACATAAAAAGTGATATCTCCAACATCTGTTGTAGGTGCATTCCATGTAAATGTGAATGTGTGAGAATCATTACTGGCTCCCGTGTTATCATCATGCGCTATGCTTTTGCGCGAATAACCACCAACACTTTTCGACTTGATATGCGTATCACTACCAGCAATGAGAAGACCTGCATTATCTCCATTGCTTTTCAGTGCTTCAAATCCAAGACCGAATAGGCCTCGATTCATCTGACTCACTGTCACGCTGATCAAGTAAGACTCTCCCGGCACATAAGTCCAATTTATCAGGTCTGGAGAGGCTATTTCCATGCTGCCAGGCCCTGAATTAAGTGTGTAAGTTCCATGACAATCTGAATCCGCGCATGTTACTTCACTTGGAGAACCTGTTGCCCCTGACTTACCATCAGGGTCTTCATTCATGTCATAAGCAGAGAGGAATAGAATCGACAACGCGGTGAGAAAAAATGTGGATAGAACAAATGTGATTTTCATAAGACTGATGTTTATTTAATCTATTTTTTGTGGCTGACGCTCATTTTTAAACATGAACTTGGCCCTTCTGCCAATTATAGAATTTAGGTGTTTCAATACGTCTTCGATATCCTTGCTGTGGATTAGGACTTTATTTAACTATTCCACTGCAAATCCTAAAGTGGTTGTAACATTTTCAAAGTGAATAATGTCATCAGGATTTGTTGTGTTTATCATCCAAAGATTAAAAGAGGCCAGTACTTTCTTAGCATTCGAACCATCCAATCCATCTTCATAATCTTCGACGGATTGAATTTGAATGAACGAATCTGGGCTCTGGTTTAACTCGGTTACTGAAGTATAAATTTCACCTGACGCATTTCTATATCGGCACTCCGCCTTACCGAAATTCATGACTTGAGCTTCCCATTGATAGCTAAAAAAATCATTGACTTGTCCATTATTCTCCCCATGGAACTCAACACAATAAAAACCTGTTTGATTCAGAGATGTATTGATGAAATTCAGACATACGTTAATTTCATCTTCTCCTTCAAAATGAAGGTTATTACCGTAATAATCGTTGCCATTTACTGTCCAGGAAACCACTTCCAGATTTGGTGGGAGAATTCCATACACAAACTCCCACTCTTCTTCAGGTAAGTTTAAAATATTAAATGGCATCGAAATATATTCTGGAGTACCCGCCAATATTTGTTGCCGAATTATGACGTCATCATCCGATCCCGAGCCATTTTCTGATTGCAATGTGACAACATACAAACCCGGTTCGTCATACTCATGATGTGGATTGTCTCCGCTACCAGTTTGACTATCTCCGAAATCCCATTCATAATTATTGCCGGGTTGATCAGGTGCATGAAAGTGTATTTCAAGAAAGTCAGAAGAATTCGTTTGTGTTGCCAATGGAATTTCACCAATTTCAAGTGCATCCGGATCGCATGCCTCACCTTGCTGCTGAGCCTGATTGTTGGTGATTAAAAAATCCATAATCGGTGCACAACCTGCACAATCTGTTTCTAGAAAACGACAGTTCAATTCATACACTCCGAAATCATTTTGAATGGCATCAGAACTCATGTAGACTCCCTGCTGACCTGCAGCAAACGAGAATGGCGCACCATTGAGCGTACCGGCCATTTTAAAGACTGGCACTTCAGATGTCGATTCAGGATATGTTTGCTTTTTACATGAAGCAATCGACAAAATAATCAGGATGTATAAGTACTTTTTCATTTTGTCAAATTCATTCTGAAATAAACGGATAACAAAGAATTTCTATCTATATCGGTTCTCTTGAAATATTCTTGTTTTGTAATGTCCGTCAAACCATGTTGATAGGAAATCCCTAAAGCTTTGTTGTTACCCAACCAATACTGATAACTGATGCGCAAAGAGTGATTCATACTTTCAAATCCCTCCACAAATCCTTTGGCCTTTCTGGTTCCAAGATCCCGATTTTCAAAAGATGAAAGTTCTGTTGAAACAATGCGATTATTGCCTGCGATCAGATAATCCATTGAATACCCAAATGAAAATTGATGCTTTAGATGAATTGATTTCGAAATGTTCGCATTAATTCCCGCGTAATGCAATCGATCTGTAAAATACGTTTCAGTGGTTGTTCTGAATCCCTGACCATAAGTCGTATGCTCCACCAAATATGGATGTGTAATTCCGGAAATGCTATAATACCTTCCCGTTACTGAAAGAGATAAACCACGATGCAACTTATACTCTACGCCTGCTGCCACGATTAGATCCGGTTTCCATTGCTTGTTCGAACTACCATATCCGGCCAATGGACTTAACCCCGCAGTGAAAAATATATCCCATCTTTTCCTTGGTATGATCGGAATCAGGCCTGTTCTTTCAAGGTTAACGGCCGGAGCAGCCCATTCCGCCGGTTTCGATATTATTCTATCCAAATTTCCTTTGGATGAATTGATCTTACCATTTATGTTCTTATCTACTCCATTTGCAACTGCATTTGTAATACCTGCATCCGGACTAATGTTTCTATCCGACAGCGTTTGTATTTCTGGCTGAACTTTTTTATATGTTTCTTTTGACTCGCGTTGACCCTTAGATTTTGTCTCTTTGTTTGATTCGACAAGGTAATTTGCCGAGTCCTTGGTTTCCGGAGAAACTGACCCCTGACCAGGCGATTCAGAGCCACTACTCTCTGAACCACCATGATCAAAAGTCCTTCTGGGGTTACCAGATTTTTCATCCATATCAGATTTCTTTACAACAACACGATCGTTTTGAACGTTTGATGTTTCATCCATTTTTGATATCCTACTCGCAGCATCTTCTGATTCATTCCGAGAATCAGAAGTAGATGAAGATGTAATTTTATTAGTCGTACCTGTCTGCAAAGAGCCGCCGCCTTCGGAAGCGCTAACATTTGCTGAAGACTCACCAATGAAAATGACTTTCGACACGATTGCGCCCGTGATTAAAAATGCCACAACACCAATGCATACATAGAATTTTCTCCACCATAGACGTCTCTTCGCCGCACCATAAAGTGCAAAGGCGTCGTCCATGTATTCCTGTTTAAATTCTAATCCTTCAGGAATAAATGGTTCATTCTCTATGTTGAACTTATCGCTCATTCTCTTTTACTTCATTTCCAAATCCGATCATTTGCCGAATTCTCTTTTTTGCTTCTGAAAAATGCCAGGCACTTGTTCCTTCGCTAATCCCAAGCATCTCAGAAATTTCTATGTGGCTATAACCATCAATGGCATACAGATTAAAAACTTTCAAAGTCATCGGTGGCAGTTTCAATGCCTTTTGTCTTACGATCTCGAGCATTTCTGTCTGATGTTCCGATAACACATTGTCCGCTTTGTCATCAACCAATCTTAAATCCTGTCCTCTGACTGTCTTTTCGTTCCAGTTCTTATTCTTCTTAAACTCGTTGATGATGGTATTGATCATCACCCTCCTTGCCCACATCTCAAATGGCACTTCTTTTCTATATTTTTTGAGATTCATTAAAATTCTAACAAATCCCAGATTCATGTATTCCACAGCTTGCTCCTTGTCTGAAGAATATCGCCAGCACACACCTATCAAACCTCTATACAATAATTTATAGAGTTCACTTTGGGCGCGGCGGTCATCCTCCTGACACCTTTGAATGAGTGTATAGCTTATAACAACTTCCAATCAACCTAAGTTTATGTAGTAGTGGGCGTCTCAGGTATTTCAGTCTCATTCAAAAGGCATAAACAATAGAGGCCACATGAACTTTCTCATGACTTATACAGCATTCAAATCAGAATGCTTGGGTGAGAGCTTGCATTTTTTTACGAAAATCGACAGTATTCGCATTCTTTCCTTCCCAATCGGCAGTGGGTTCTTCCTGTTCAGGGTGAAAGTCGCTACATTTCCTGCCATTACAATGCAATTTTGTCTAATACCAAAGAAATTTCTATCATGGAACTTAGAAGAATAGATTACGAAAGGTTGATTTCCGCCACAGACATTGATGTGATGGATGAACTGTCCAAACTCAATCAGCTAGCTTATGATCATGCACTTGATGTGATTCAGTTGGCGAGAGAAATCAATCTCAAAAGAATCACTGGCTTTTTGAAACAAACCCAAGTTTCACTCAGTTAAGGGTGTACCTAAGACAAAAATCGAATTCAAAAAGAAATTTTATGAAAAAGTCTCTTGTCTCCATTTCAATTTTCACTGCAATCGTTCTGCTGGTTGTTGCTTGTCAACATCACCCGGATATTACAGACATTATTCTTCCGGATGACAATGACAATAACTATGTGACACCTCCAGATACTATCGAAATCATCAATACAGACCCCTGTGATCCAGATTCGGTGTATTTCACCAATACAATTTTGCCATTGTTAAGTTCCAATTGTGCCATGGCGGATTGTCATGATGCCATCACCCATGAAGATGGTGTTCGCATGTATGACTATGCGCACATTATGCAACAGGTCGAAGCAGGAAGTTTATCCAATAGCGACCTTTGGGATGCTATCAACGAAACGGGTGACGACATGATGCCACCTGCGGACAATGGTGGACCGCTTTCTCC
>JANOVT010000341.1:0-17032 GCA_031417525.1 Flavobacteriales bacterium
CTCTTTTTTCATGCACCTTCGGAGATCCTGTGGCCGGTGAAGCAGAAGCCGGAAGTGATACAACATCAAAATTCAAATTGCGCAGAACTCGCATGATGTAACTCCAGGCACCCATGTTTTCAGGTTCTTCCTGCGCCCATACCAATTTCGCTTTTTTGTTATAGCTTTGGATGACTTCGAGGATTTGTTTTTCAGGAAGAGGATACAATTGTTCCATACGAATGATCGCCATGTTCTCTCCGGATCCTGTTTTTTCCTTTTGCTCGAGAATGTCGTAATAGATTTTTCCACTACAGAATACAAGGGTATCGACGTCCTTTTTATTTACAGAAACATCATCCATGACTTCCATGAATTTTCCTTTTGCCATTTCATTCAAGGATGAAACTGCTTTCGGATAACGCAATAATTTTTTCGGTGTAAATACAACAAGTGGTTTGCGATATTCTGTGTGAACTTGTCGACGCAACAGGTGGAAATAATTCGCAGGTGTTGTGCAATTGCAGATCTGCATATTCAATTCAGCACAAAGCTGCAAAAACCGCTCGAGTCTTCCACTGCTATGCTCGCTGCCTTGTCCTTCATACCCGTGTGGCAAAAGCATCGTGATGCCATTCATCGTTCTCCATTTGTCTTCTGCAGCGCTGATAAATTGATCAATCATGATTTGAGCGCCATTGTTGAAGTCACCAAATTGGGCTTCCCAGATCGTCAAACCTTGCGGAGTTCCGAATGCATATCCATAATCAAAACCAAGCACTCCATATTCACTCAACAGTGAATTATAAATACTCAATTTCGCCTGTTTGTCACTGATCATGTTCAGCGTGATGAATTGCTTTTCATCATCTTCATCCGTTTTCACTACCGCATGCCGATGTGAAAATGTTCCACGCTCGACATCTTGCCCACTTAGTCGTACTGGATGCTTTTCTTCTAGCAATGTCGCGTATGCAAGTAACTCACCCATCGCCCAATCGAGTTTATCTTCTTCGATCATCTTCAATCGATCCGAAAAAACTTTGGCTGTCTTTGCAATGAATTTTTCGCCGACAGGCAATGTGCTGATTTTAGTTGCAATGCTTGTCAGTTTCTTTTTATCAAAACCGGTATCAATCGACTGCTCAAAAT
Source organism: Flavobacteriales bacterium (assembly GCA_031417525.1). Taxonomy (GTDB): domain Bacteria; phylum Bacteroidota; class Bacteroidia; order Flavobacteriales_D; family Sanyastnellaceae; genus JAIBBG01. The sequence goes on from JANOVT010000341.1 coordinate 1,132, forward strand.
CAATCTCCTTTGCTTTGCGGATTCCTTTCCAGGTATCTTCGAGAAAATGTTTGACATGCGCCATTTTCATGGTCTTGGCGATTTCGAGTTTTGTATCGAGCATGGCTTCAAACTCTTTTTTCACTTGCTCGCCATACGCTTCATCAATGCTTCCTTCTTCTACCAATTGTTTGAGGTAAATCTCTCGAAGTGAAGGATGTGATGCAATGAGTTTGTATAATGATGGCTGAGTGAACTTCGGCTCATCTCCTTCATTGTGACCATACTTGCGATATCCAAGCAAGTCAACAAACACATCCATCTTGAATTTCATCCGGTATTCAAGTGCAATCTTCATCGTTTCAATCACGGCCTCAACATCATCTGCGTTCACGTGAAAAACTGGACACAAAGTGGTTTTTGCAACGTCTGTGCAATAGGTCGAAGATCTACCATCAAGATAATTTGTTGTGAATCCTACCTGATTATTGGTAACGATATGTATCGTGCCGCCCGTGCGATATCCATTCAACAATGCCATCTGCACAATCTCATACATGATTCCCTGGCCGGCTATGGCAGCATCGCCATGAACAAGCACAGGCAAAATTTTATCTTCGCTTTTTAAGTAGTGATCAATTTTAGCACGGGTCAATCCTTCCACAACAGGATTCACCGCCTCGAGGTGAGATGGGTTTGGACAAAGTGTCAAATGCACTTCATTTCCACTTGCCGTTTTGATATCATTCGAATAGCCATAATGGTATTTGACATCTCCATCAAAAGTCCCGTCTTCATCGTATTCCAAACCTTCAAATTCGGCAAAGACCTGCTCCTGAGGTTTGCCCATAATATTCGTCAGCACGTTCAGCCTTCCGCGATGCGCCATGCCAATCACAAGTTCTTTTACTCCCAGATCAGCACCATGTCGAACAATATAGTCCATCGCTGGTACAACAGCTTCGCAGCCTTCCACGCTGAATCTTTTTGCTCCGACAAATTTTTTGTGGATATACTGCTCGAACAATGAAGCTTCACTCGCCCTGAGGAGAAATTGTTTTTTCTCTTCAATGGAAAATTTTGGTTTGTTTACCATCTCGATCCGCTCGCGCAACCATAAAACACGCTCTGGATCGCGGACATACATGTATTCGATACCAATGTGTTTGCAATAACTTTCTTTGAGATGACTGATAATGCCGCTCAATTTTGCTGGTCCAATTCCAATTTCATTTCCAGCCTGGAAAACTGTTTCCAGATCTGAATCGGACAATCCAAAATTCACAAGATCCAGCGTTGGTGTATGCTTCCTTCTCTCTCTCACAGGATTGGTTTCTGTGAAAAGATGGCCCCGCTGACGATAGCCATTTATTAGGTTTATGACTTTGAACTCCTTAACCAATTCTGCGGATGCTGCAGAAGTCAAAATTTCCCCTGATCCTTTTGGTAGCGTTTCAAATTCTGATTTTTGAAATTCAAATCCTTCGAAGAAACGCTGCCAGGAAATATCTACTGATTGTGAGTCTTGTTTGTACTGCTGATAAAGGGCATCGATAGCTGAAACGTCGCTGTTGCCGAGATATGTTTGTTTGTCCATCCGCTGAGATCCTTGTATTGGGTTTGCGAATTTACGTTTATCCCGGTAGAAAGTTATGGTTTAGGGCGTTCAATTTATCACCTTCCCACTGCTTATTCACGATAATTATGTCTGATCCACACTTTCTGTGCTTCACGTTTCAACATGAGAGCAGTCAGTTCATCGAGTCTTTCTGTATGACCTGAAGTGTTCATTGTTCTGCGCGCCAGCTTTTCTGACAGATCCACTCGATAAATGATTGCTCCCAACGTCTGATTCTTTTGTTCCACAATGATGGTCAGCATGCGTTTTAATTCTGCAAAAAGCCACTCCGAAGATAGCACTGCAGGCGGCTCTGACATGGCAACATGAGGATGAAAATCTTTTTCGATCTGCCGCGCAACAGCATGGTAAAGCGCCTGATAGTCCGGTATGACTTCCGATAAAGGAAAAAGTTGAAGCGAGTCCAATTTTTTTGACAAATGTCGCAGACTAAAGCGGAAATGATTTACACTTATTTCAACATATATCCAAGTGGATTCTTCACCTTGACTGGCAATAAATCCAACCGTTTATATAAAAGAACCCTTAGCATGGCGCATCACAGGCTTACATTCGCCACACTTTTTTAATACTTGCCCAATCGGATGAACCACGTTTTACGATTTTTAATTTTTACTGCGTTTTGTATTTCCGTTCTGAATGCTGCGGCTCAAGGCACCATTCGCGGATTTGTCAAAGATTCTGAAACGGGTCAGCCGGTCATCTTTATTCTGGTTGGTTTGGAAGGAACAGCCTATGGAACACAAACCGATGAAAATGGTTTTTATTCCCTGACAAAGATCCCGGAAGGAACATATACACTCATTATAAATGAATTTGGATTTAAAGAGGTGAAGGAACAGATTGCAGTGGCAAAGGATAAGGTTATTCCTCGAAACTATTTGCTCGAAAAGGATGATGTTATTCTCAAAGAAATTGAAATCACTGACAAAGGAAGTGCTCAAAAAAACAACGTCAATATTTCCGTTGAATCCATGAGGGCAAAGGATATCAAACGTATTCCGAGCATTGGCGGATCTCCTGATTTGGCGCAAGCTCTGACAACACTGCCGGGTTTTATCAGCACAGGAGATCAGGGTGGTCAGATATATGTCCGCGGTGGTTCGCCGGTTCAGAATAAGGTGTTGCTTGACGGCATGATCGTCTATAACGCATTTCACTCTATTGGACTTTTTTCTGTTTTTGACACAGACATCATTGCAAATGCTGAAATCTACACAGGTGGTTTTAGCGCGCAATACGGCGGTCGTATTTCTTCCGTGATGGATATTACCACTCGTGATGGCAATAAGCGCGAAGTGGACGGTCACGTAGGAGTAAATCCTTTTGGAGTAAAAGCTCAGGTGGAAGGTCCTCTGAAAAAACTGAAGGAAAATGGCAGCGGTATTTCCTACATTTTTTCTGCTAAAAGATCCTATCTTGATCAGAGCTCAAAAAAATTGTACCCATACATCAACGATGGAAATGGCTTGCCTTTCAACTACACCGATTTGTATGGAAAACTTTCTTTCGCGGGTTCCAATGGTTCAAAATTTAATGCTTTTGGATTCTCTTTCAATGACGGTGTGCAGAGCTATAGGAAATTGGCTTCATTGAATTGGAACAACACCGGAGGCGGTGGAAATTTTGTGATCGTACCTTCTTCTTCTGCAGTATTGATCAGCGGAAATTTTGCCCGTAGCAACTACAACATCGTAATGAAGGAAGAAAATAATCCGGATCGTTCAAGTTCGATTACCAGTTTTAATTTCGGTCTTGATTTTAAGTATGGAATTGATAAAGACGTTTTGAGGTATGGTGTGGAGGTTGTCGGATTTTCGACCGACTACAAGACATTTGCTTTACTCGATAATGCACAGATTGTGCAGTTTCAGCAGAACACAACCGAATTGAACACCTTTTTTGATTATAAATTGAATCGTGGAAGATGGGTGGTTGAACCGAGTATCCGTTTTCAATATTATGGAACGTTGTCTGTTTTTTCTCCTGAGCCACGTCTCGGGATAAAATATAAACTTGGCGAACGCCTGCGATTGAAGGCGGCTGCAGGCAGATACACACAAAACCTGATGGCAACCAATAGCGATCGCGATGTGGTGAATTTATTCTATGGATTTCTGGCAGGACCTGAAAACCTTCAATCTGAATTTACTGATCAGAATTTGAATACACAGGAAGTGCGCAACGTGCTACAAACAGCACTTCACTATATTGTTGGTTTCGAATTGGACATTACTGAACGCCTCAACCTCAACATGGAAGGATATTATCGGAATTTCCGCCAATTGACCAATACAAACCGAAACAAAATATTTGAGGATACTGGCGTCAATCAGGACAAACCAGAAGCTCTTCGCCGTGACTTCGTTGTTGAAACCGGCTGGGCTGCAGGGTCTGACCTTGTGTTGAAATATGAAGACAAACACTATTATTTCAATGTGGTGTATTCTCTTGCTCAGGTAAAACGCTGGGATGGTTTCCGATGGTACGCGCCAGTGTTTGACAGAAGACACAACGTAAATGTCATCGGTACTTATTTATTCGGTGATGAAAAGTCTTGGGAGATCGGTGCGAGATGGAACCTGGGAAGTGGTCTTCCATTTACTCAGACTCAAGGATTTTATGATGGTCAGGGAGCGCAGAATGGTATCAGTCTGGATTATTTATCCAACAACAGTCAGTACCTCACGGTGCAATACGCTTCTCTGAACGGTGGCAGATTGCCTTATTATCATCGACTCGACATCAATATCAAGAAAACCATTAAGTTTAAAAACAAAACAGCTCTTGAGCTAAATGCCGGAGCAACGAATCTTTATAATCGTGCGAATGTTTTCTACATCGACAGAATCACCGGTCAACGTATTGATCAGTTGCCTTTCCTGCCTACTGTAGGATTTGATTTTACTTTTTAGGACAGGCTGCAAAAAAAAATCCAGTCAGGGAATCACCTGACCGGATTTTTTATTGATAGAATTTTTCTTGTCAATAGGGAACATGAATGAAGTGTCCATCTGTTACACTCACTTCTCCTGCAGTACCAAAATCGAAAAGCTCTGCATGGTAAGTCCCGGAAATTTTGTTGTTCTGATTTTTCGTAATGACAATCTGTCCCTGAGGATTGAATGCGCCCGTATAAACTGTTGTGCCGTTTTGGTATATCACCACATTGTCAAAATCAACTTCGTATGTGCCGGGTGTCAGACTGGAGAGCATTAAGGTGATGATATGTCCGCTATTATCAGGAGCGGTGAAAACATGGAGTCCAAGATCTGCATCAAAATTGTAATTGATGGAATTTGTATCCGCAGCAAATGGGTTTCCATCAACCGTTGCCGTCAATTTCATTTGTGTGCTGTCGGATGCAGGATTATTTTGATCTATGGTCTCTTCTGGTGTATCGTCTTGTTTCTCCTTTTTGCATGAATGGGCGGTGACAATTATCAGACTTGTGAGAAATAGAAGGAATGGGAAGTATAACTTTTTCATTAATAGGGTTTTATCTTGAAATTGCAAGTTTGAACGAAAGTAATCATTGAACGGTTACTCTTCAACGGACGATTTAGAATGTTTTTTCCATGCACTCTTCCAATCCGCTATTACTTTCGCCCCCGTTTTAAAAAAATAATTTTAAAAACTCAATTGCATAATGGCAAACAAGTATCAAGCACAGATTGACGCCTTCATGGCTGACATCAAAAGCAAAAACCCTAATGAAACCGAGTTTTTGCAGGCGGTGCACGAAGTAGCCGAGGCGGTTATTCCATACATCGAAGAAAATCCCAAGTACAAAACTGCGAAAATCCTCAGCCGCATTGCTGAACCTGAGCGTACGCTCATTTTCCGTGTGCCTTGGGTAGACGACAAAGGCGAAATTCAGATCAACCGCGGATACCGCGTTGAATTCAATTCTGCCATTGGACCATACAAAGGTGGTCTGCGTTTTCACCCAACAGTGAATCTGTCTGTTCTGAAATTCCTGGGATTCGAACAGATTTTCAAAAACTCTCTCACTACACTTCCGATGGGCGGTGGAAAAGGTGGTTCCGATTTCGATCCAAAAGGAAAAAGCGATCGTGAAGTAATGGCTTTTTGCCAAAGTTTCATGACTGAACTCGCTCGTCACATTGGTCCTGATACCGACGTTCCTGCCGGTGATATCGGAGTGGGTGGTCGTGAAATCGGATTCATGTTTGGTCAGTACAAAAGATTGCGCAACGAATTCACAGGAGTACTTACAGGTAAAGGTCGCAACTGGGGTGGATCGTTGATCCGTCCGGAAGCTACAGGTTACGGATGTGTGTACTTCGCTGCAGAAATGATTGGCACGAAAGGAATGGAATTCAAAGGCAAAACAGTGGTGGTTTCCGGTTCAGGAAACGTTGCGCAGTATGCCATTGAAAAGGCTACCCAACTCGGTGCTACTGTCGTTACCGCTTCTGATAGCGATGGATACATCTACGACAAAGACGGTATCTCTGCTGAGAAACTGGCTTTCCTGATGGATATCAAAAATGTGAGACGTGGACGTATCAAGGAATACGCTGATAAATACAAGTGCGAATATGTTGCCGGCAAAACACCTTGGGGTGTGAAGTGTGACATTGCTTTGCCTTGCGCAACTCAAAACGAGTTGAATGGTGATGATGCAAAAGCATTGATCGCAAATGGCGTTACTGCTGTTGCAGAAGGTGCGAATATGCCATGCACTCCGGAAGCTGTTACCAATTTCCAGAGTGCAAAAGTGATGTTTGCTCCTGGTAAAGCTTCTAACGCTGGTGGTGTTGCTACTTCCGGTCTTGAGATGTCACAGAATTCATTGCGTCTTTCATGGTCACGTGAAGAAGTTGACACACGCCTTCACAACATCATGAAAAGCATTCACGCCGCATGTGTGAGCTACGGCGCGGAAGGCGATTACATCAACTACGTAAAAGGCGCAAACGTTGCAGGTTTTGTGAAAGTGGCCGATGCAATGCTCGATCAGGGTGTTGTGTAATTTATACGAAAATTCTATTTTGAAAAGCCTCCGAAATTTCGGAGGCTTTTTATTTTGAAGCCAATTGATTTGAAAAATGAGTTTTGTGCTAAACCATTGTGTGCTATAATTATTTAACACAGAACGGTACAACACATTATTGTGCTATATTTTTTTGTGCTAAACAATATTCACACAAAACATTTTAGCACAGAAAAAATAATTTTCGGTATGATGGCTGAAGTTTTATGGAGCGAACTTTAAAGTAGCAGCCGAGCAACCTTTTACCTACCATATTTGTTTTTTGATTACATTTCGCGAAACTTAGCCATTTAAACATGAAGCAACTACTACTCCTGCTGCTCACCTGCTCACCTGTTGCGCTCGTTTCTCAAACTGTTGTATTCTGGGCGGAAGATTTTGGATTCGGATGCAATTCCGGACAATACGCGGATAATTTTTTCTCTATAAATACCGGTATTTGGACGGTTTCCGTTCTTGGCACAGAAGCAGAAATTCCAAATTTCTGGTTTATCAGCGCAGAAGAAAATGGCAATGATGCTGGTGAATGCGGAAGCGCTTGTGGAAGTGATCCATCTCTTCATATCGGTGCTAATGAAACTTTAATCGGTACCGATTTGGGTGCTTCTTATTATGAGTGTGATGGTTCTGCAATTTGCGCCATTTTGGGTGGAAATGGTTCAACCGATAAGCGCGCAGAATCTCCAGTAGTGAATTGCTCAGGTATGGGTAATGTCGTTGTTGATTTTGTCTATCTGGAAGGTGGAAATACAATCGATAACTGCACGTTCTGGTATTACGATGGTTCAACATGGACGATGCTTCAGGATCTTCCTAAAACCGACCCGAATAATTGTGCTCCTCAAGGACAGTGGACTGCGACTTCAATTCCGCTTCCTGCAAGTTCAAACAACAACACCGACGTGAAAATTGGATTTCGCTGGATCAATAACGACGACGGTGTCGCGTCCGACCCAAGTTTCGCAGTAGATGACATTACCTTCACTGGTGATTTTGCCGTTGACCTCGTAGCTCCTGAAGTGATCTGCCCTCCGGATGCTGTTTTATTTACCGAAGATTTCTGCGCAATCATGCCGGATCTTCTAGGTGATGCCATCATTTTTGATGATGTCGATCCGTTTCCTGTGATTACCCAGGATCCAATGGTAGGAACTGATCTGACTCCAGGTGATTACATCATTACTATAACTGCCACAGACAATTCCGGCAATTCAAACTTCTGTAATTTCATTTTGACGGTCATCGATGATGATACTCCGATCATTGATTGCCCTTCGAATATCTCCATTCAAGTGGCCGCCGGCCAGACAGATGGATTCGTCAATGTTCCCATTCCGGATATAACAGAAAATTGCGGTGGTTACATCGCCAGCAATGATTTTACCGGTGTGTTGGATGCCTCGGGAACTTATCCACTTGGAACCACAACAGTGATTTACTCAGTACAGGATGATAGCGGAAACGGCATAGCATGTTCTTTTACAGTTACGGTGCTTGATGCTCCTCAAGATTGCTGCCTGGCAGACTATAATTGCGATGGCTACATCAGTGTTGCGGATTTAATTTATATCGTAAATGATTTTGGGTGCTCGGTCGCTTGTACCACTGATCTCGACGGTAATGGCGTCATCACCGTTGCGGATATGCAAATCTTCACCGGCCTTTACGGAACTATTTGTCCACCTTGAGTTTGTGTGATCCTGCTGCATTTTCTTGTATGATGCACGTTGCATTACATTTGCGCGAATTTATTTATCTGATAAATTCAAACGTTCATGTCTTATCTAAGTGAAAAATTGGTTGGTGAAGGCCTTACCTACGACGATGTATTACTCGTCCCGGCCTATTCTGAAGTACTTCCAAGAGAAGTCAATATCAAATCAAAATTCTCCAGAAACATTGCCCTGAATACTCCGGTTGTTTCAGCTGCAATGGACACCGTCACTGAATCTGAAATGGCTATCGCAATGGCGCGCGAAGGTGGCATTGGTGTCATCCACAAAAACATGAGCATCGATGCTCAGGCCGCCTTAGTCAGGAAAGTGAAAAGATCGGAAAGTGGAATGATCCAGGATCCGGTGACTCTTGAAAAAAGCGCCAATGTGGGTGATGCCATGAAACTGATGGCGGAGAACAAAATCGGTGGTATTCCGGTAGTGGATGAAGCAGGCAAACTTTGTGGAATTGTAACCAACAGAGATCTGAGATTTGAAAAAGATTTTACAAAACCAATATTGAAAGTGATGACCAGTACTGGTCTTATCACAACGGATAAGCCCAACGATATGGCTGCTGCCGAGGATATCCTTCAGGAACACAAAATTGAAAAACTACCGGTAATTGACTCACAAGGGAGACTCATTGGTCTCATCACTTACAAAGACATCATCAAATTAAAAAAGTACCCGAATTCTTGTAAAGATTCCTTTGGCAGGTTGCGTGTAGCTGCTGCAGTTGGTGTTACAAATGACACCATGCTTCGCATTGAGGCATTGGTTAAAGCCGGAGTTGATGCAGTAGTTATCGATACGGCACACGGACATTCAAAAGGGGTGCTTGAAATGTTGAAAAAGGTGAAGTCAGCTTACGGAAAAAAGGTGGATGTTGTGGTTGGCAATATTGCTACGCCGGAGGCAGCAAACGCATTGGCTGAGGCAGGTGCAGACGGCATCAAAGTCGGCATCGGTCCGGGTTCGATTTGCACCACTCGGGTCATCGCAGGTGTTGGCGTTCCCCAATTAACAGCCGTGATGGATGTCGCATACGGATTAGTCGATAAAAGCATCGCAGTGATAGCCGATGGAGGTATCCGTTTTACTGGCGACATTGTCAAAGCTTTGGCAGGTGGCGGTCATTGTGTAATGATTGGCTCAATGCTCGCAGGAACAGAAGAAAGCCCGGGTGACGCAATCATCTACGAGGGCCGAAGATTCAAATCATATCGCGGTATGGGCTCAGTAGAGGCCATGCAGCAAGGGTCTAAAGACAGATATTTTCAAGATGCAGAAGAGGATATCAAGAAGTTAGTGCCAGAGGGAATTTCCGGCCGCGTGCCTTTTAAAGGATCCGTGCAGGAAATCATCTATCAGGTTATTGGCGGACTGAGAGCCGGCATGGGATATTGTGGTGCTCCTGATCTGGCGACACTGCGAAATGCCCGCTTCATCCGAATTACCAGCGCCGGGATGAAAGAAAGTCATCCTCACGATGTTTTTATTACCCGGGAAGCTCCGAATTACAGTATCAAATAAGTCGAACATCAGGTGCAAGCGGTTTGATCGTCATTGTGCCGTAAAAAACATGTTTGAAAATCTAGTCCGATAGTTTGGCCTGGTTTTCAATGTAAGCGCACTTTTCCGACATCTTCCAATCACCCAGATTCGAAGTTGGCTGATGTGCTCCAATTCTTACATTTGCGCTCCTTTTAATAAAAGTCATTAATTAACCGGTATGAAACCTATTCACTTAATCCTATCCATTTTTTTTACTTGCGCATTTTTACAAAATGCAAACGCTCAGGACAAAAATGCGGCTGTGCTTACAGTCGACGGCGAAGCAACTTCTCTGGAAGAATTTGAGAATATTTTCAGGAAAAACAACAGAGATTCTTCCATTACTAATCAGTCACTGGATGAATACATGGAGTTGTTCATCAATTTTAAACTGAAAGTGAAGGAAGCTCGCGAGCTGGGTCTCGACACAATAACCAAGTTTAAGAACGAACTGGATGGTTATCGTGCACAACTTGCCAGACCTTACCTCACGGACACAGAAGTGCTCAATGGTCTGATTCAAGAAGCATATGAGCACGAAAAGTCGGAAATCAGAGCCATGCACATTCTCGTGAAGTGCGAACCGAACGCTGCACCTGCTGATACACTTATTGCCTACAATCGCATCATTGCCACGCGAGAGCGAATTGTTCAGGGTGAGGATTTTGTTACAGTGGCCAAATCAAAAAACGGCTCCGACGATCCGAGTGCAAAAGACAATGGTGGTGATCTCGGTTATTTTACCGCGTTTCAGATGGTTTATCCTTTTGAAGAAGCCGCCTACAATACTCCGGTCGGTCAAATTTCTATGCCGGTGCGCACACGCTACGGTTATCATATCATCAAAGTAACGGATAAGCGCGAGGCAAGGGGAGAAATTCTGGTGGCTCACATTATGGTAAAGCCTAAATCTGAAGCGAATGGTGATTTGAATGCAGAGAACAAAATCCGCGAGATACATCAGAAACTCATGGCTGGTGAAAACACATTTGAAGACCTCGCTTCAAAATATAGCGAGGACGGAAGTTCGTCCAAAAAGGCTGGTGAGTTGCCATGGTTCGGTACCGGCAAGATGGTCATGGAGTTTGAGGATGCCGCATTCAATCTGAAGAAAGATGGTGATTTCAGTGCTCCTGTAAAAACTGATTTTGGATGGCACATCATCAAGCGACTTGGATATCGCCCGCTCGCTCCTTTCGCGGAACGTGAAAAGGATTTGAAGAACAAAGTCACGAAGGATGGCCGGTCTGAACAGACCCGAAGCTCTTTCGTAAATAAACTGAAGTCATCGTATCATTTTACCATGAATCAAAAGGAACTCGCTAAGCTTTGCGCTAAAGCAGATTCAAATGTTTTCACCGGAAAATTGAACGTGAAAAAGGGTCAGCTCAAAAAAGCTTTAATGACAATTGACGGCAAACCTGTTACTGTCGGAAGTTTTAATGAATACATGCGCACAAAGGGTGCGACGAAATCAATCGTTTCACCAGCTGAGTTTGTAAAAATTCAAGCCAATAAATTCGGAGAAGAAAAATTACTTGCTTACGAAGACGGAAAACTGGAAGACAAATACACCGCATTCAGATTGCTGATGAAAGAATATCGCGAAGGAATTTTGTTGTTTGAACTGACAGATCAGAAAGTGTGGTCAAAAGCAGTGAAGGATTCAGCCGGTCTTGCGAATTTTTATCAATCCAACAACACGAAGTTCATGTGGCCCGAACGCGCTGAAACAGCGATCTACACTTGTTCGAATGCCGAAATTGCAAAAACATTGAGGAAACTCATCGGAGAAGGACGCGATAAATCCTCGATTGCCGGAGAACTCAATAAGGATACTCAACTGAATCTTCAGATCGAAGAAGGCTTGTTCACAAAAGACGATCGCCGCATTCTAAGTCAGACTGAATGGAAGGTAGGATTAAGCAAAGACATTCCGGATAACGGTCAGATTGTGATTGTGGATATCCGGAAAATTTTACCGGTTGCTCCCAAAAAATTGGAAGAAGCAAAAGGCATGATCACTTCGGAATATCAAACTTACCTGGAACAGGAATGGATCAAAGAATTGCGCAGAAAGCACAAATACACGGTAAATAAGGACGTACTGTATACGATCAAATAATCCATGCAGGTTTTAATTAGTAGATCCATTCTGTTCATTTCATTATGCCTGCTATTGATATGTTGTAACAAAAACGACGATCAGGGCGCTATACTCGCTGAAGTAGGTGATAAAAAACTTACGATCAATGATTTGATGGAAGTAATACCTGACAATACAAGTAGCACAGACAGCATCACTCTTTCTGAACGCTATATTCAGGATTGGATCATGGAGCAATTGGTCATTATCAAAGCGGAAGAAGGACTTTCAGAAGAAAAGAAAAACTTTGATGTTTTGATAGAGAATTATAGGAAGTCGTTGCTCACCTATACCTACGAACAGGAGTGGATCAGACAGAAGCTGGACACGACTATTCAAAATGAAGAAATCGAAAAATATTACAATGACAATGAGAAGAATTTTCAATTGAAGGATTACATCCTGAAAGTGAAGTTCAGCGCAATTGCTTACGACAGTAAGAATATCAATCAACTAAAAAAGCTATTTTATTCTGAAAAGCCTGAAGACCTCGTGAAATGGGAGCAGTTGTGTGTTGATATCGGCATCAGTTATTACTTCAATGAGGATCATTGGATGTTGTGGGATGAATTCATTAAACAGGTGCCGCTGGAAGTGTATGATGTTGAAGCATTTCTAAAGAAGAAAAAAACGGTTGAGTTTGAAAAGGACAATAATTTGTACCTCATTGCTATTACTGATTATCAGTTGAGCGGAAGCAGATCACCACTCAGTTTTGAACGTGATAAAATCAAAAGCATGATTTTGAATCGCAGAAAACTTCAACTACTGGAAGATATGCGCAAAGATCTGCTTGCAAAAGCTACCCAGGATAATGTTATTAAAAATTACTACGGAAAGAAATGAGATTAATAATTCAGAGTCTTTTGTGGTTGATCCCGTTTTGTGCTGTTGCACAACCGGGAAAAGTTGTTGATCGCATTATAGGTGTAGTTGGCAATGAGATTTTGCTTCAAAGCGAACTTGAAAGTTCGATGATAGAAATGAGTGAAGGAAAGGGAGGACCAGGTACAAGCGAGCAACGATGCTCATTGTTTGAAAATCTCATCTATCAGAAATTATTGCTCAATCAATCTAAACTGGATAGTCTTGAAGTGACCGACGGTGAAGTGCAGGCGCAAGTTGATCGTCGTCTGAATTATTTTCTGCAAATGTTCGGAAGCACAGAAGAATTCGAAAAGTATTATGGCAAAACCACCGCTCAATTGAAAGATGAGTATTTCGACTTGATAAAAGATCAGTTGCTGGTGCAGAAGATGCAGGATGATATAAACAAGAACACAAAAGTGACACCGGCTGATGTGCTGGGTTACTATAATGCGTTGCCGGTTGACTCACTTCCTCTTATCGGAGAACAAATTGAATATTCTAAAATCGTCTTGGATCCGGCTGTGCGCGAATCTGAAAAGACACGGGTCATTCATTTTCTGGATTCCATTCGCGTCGGACTGGTGAGTGGCAAATCTTCCATGACGTTGGAAGCTGCCAAATGGAGTGAAGATCCAGGTTCCAAATACAAAGGCGGATGCTATCCAATGCAACGCAAAGGTTCTTTTGTACCTGAATATGAAGCGGCCGTTTTTAATACACCGGAAGGTACTTATAGTCCTGTTTTCGCTTCTACCTATGGCTACCATTTTGTAAAAGTGATTGAAAGGCGTGGCGAGTTTTATGAATCCTGCCATATTTTGATGTCAGCAAAAATTCGAGCCGATGATCTCAACCAGGCAAGAATTAAACTTGAAAGTCTCATGCCTGTTCTGCGAAGTGATACCTTGGATTTTTACAAAGCAGCAACCCGCTATAGTACAGATCTGGATTCAAAAAATCAAGGTGGTAAAGCACTCAATATTGCAACAGGTGGCAAACGTCATGACGTTGCTTCATTGAGCTCGGAACTCAATCTTGTCATGATGGGTCTGAAACCCGGTGAGATCAGTGACCCGATTCTCGTCACCAAAGAAGATGGTACACAGGCATACGTGGTGTATCGTCTGGATAAACGAATCGATGCTCATACGGCCAATATGAAAGAAGACTATGAAATCTTCAAACAGGTGACTGAAGCTCAGGCGAAACAAAAGGAAACAGATAAATGGGTGAAGAAAAAAATTTCCCAGACTTCAATCTCCGTGAACGAGGAATTTGCAAATTGTCAATTCCAGTTTCCCTGGATTAAAAACAAACCTTAACAAGTTCCGTATGAAGTCTTCTGAAACTCAACTTAATTTAGCCGGGTTCACGAAACCAATACTTTTCTGAACTCCAAGTTCCATTTATGACAGAGATAAAATTTAATTCGGATGCTGAAGCACTTGATTCACTGAAAGGCAAGTACAGCACCCTTCAACAGGAAATTCGCAAAGCTATCGTTGGTCAGGATGATGTTGTAAAAAACGTACTGATCTCCATTTTTGGAAATGGCCATTGTTTACTCGTTGGTGTTCCCGGTCTTGCAAAAACGCTGCTGGTGAGCTCAATCGGAAGATCACTTGGCTTGTCCTTCAACAGAATTCAGTTTACGCCAGACTTGATGCCGAGTGACATTATCGGTTATGAAATCCTCGATGAGACCAGGCATTTTAAATTTGTCAAAGGACCACTTTTCTCCAATATCATTCTGGCGGATGAGATCAACCGTACTCCACCCAAAACGCAATCTGCTCTTTTGGAAGCGATGCAGGAAAGACGTGTAACCGCTGCAGGTCATACCTACGATCTTCCTTCGCCTTTTTTCGTTCTTGCTACACAAAACCCAATCGAACAGGAAGGTACCTATCCTTTGCCGGAAGCTCAGCTCGACCGTTTTATGTTGAACGTTTGGGTTGATTATCCTTCATTGCAGGAAGAAATGCAGATTGTAAAGAACACAACTACGAATCATGTTCCTGAACTGAGGCCGGTGATCAGTGCACAAGAAATAGTTTTTTATCAGCAACTGATTCGCAAAATGCCAGTAACCGATAATGTTATTGAGTATGCCGTGAAGCTGGTGAGCAAAACACGCCCCGATGGCGCCCTCGCTCCGGCCATGGTCAATAATTTCCTCAGTTGGGGTGCCGGTCCTCGTGCTTCTCAATATCTGATTATCGGTGCTAAAGTTCATGCAGCTCTGAATGGAAAATACAGTCCGGATATTGAAGATGTGAAAGCAGTGGCTACTCCAATTTTACGCCACAGAATTGTACGCAATTACAAAGCGGAAGCAGAAGGATATACCGTTGAGAAAATTATCAATGAACTGATTTAATACGTCTTTCTATTTCATTCTTGACCGGTTAAAATTTGGACTGCTGATAGAATACCCCAGCGATATTTCAAGAGGTCAGAAATCCGAAGTCAGAAAATGAGCAGTGACAATCCTTAAAACGATTGTTTCGAAGGATGTTTTTTTCTGTTTCTGATTTAAATCAACCCAGATTGATGAATCTATTCAATTATTCTATATGAGCTCTCTGTCTTCTGTCTTCTGACCTCTGTCTTCTGACCTCTGACCTCTGGCATCTGGCATCTGACTTCTCCTTACTCCGTTCTGAGCTAGCTTGATCCTATATTCTATTCACCGGACAACCCCGATTCTATTTATTTTGATAGAGGCCTTGTGTCTCTTTTCAGTACAATGATTATCCGGAATGTTACCCACTTGGTGAGCTGGGGAACGGCCTTTGAGGAAATTCGTAGAAATCCCGTCACTGCAGGGCAAAAGACAAATCCATGTTTGACGAACGATTTCAAAAATGTCAACCGACAATCCGTTATTTCAGTTTTTAGTTTGGCATTTTTGAAAAAGTGAGTCCCGTAGGGATTGGATTTGCTTGGCCCGAAAGTGGCGTGGATTTCAAGAA
>JANOVT010000342.1:0-6706 GCA_031417525.1 Flavobacteriales bacterium
GTTTATCTCTGTCAGGGAGATAGTGTGCTACTGACTGCATCTACGAATGGCATTGCGAACCAATGGAATACCGGAAGTGAGGATAACACTATTTACGCACATTCCGAGGGCACTTATGTTTTCCATGCGGAACTCGATGATTGTACCACCAGTGAGTCAATCAATGTTTATCAGTTGCCGACCTTTTCTTTCTCATTAGGTCATGACACACTTGTCGCGAATGATCATTTCACCATTGTGGGTCCTGAAGATTTAGATTCGTATGAATGGAATATTCCCGGAGAGAGTGGCAACACGTTGGCTGTTCAGAACAATGGAATTTATACACTCTCTGTAACCGATGAAAATGGCTGCACATTCACTGATGAAATTGTCGTTGTTTTTGATATACAGTCAACCGACTCATACATAGAAGTTCCGGATTTCTTCTTTTATGGAAATGGTGAATTGACAGCAAAGTATCAGAATGTCGTTGTTTACGATGTGAAAATATTCGACGCCATTGGCAAACTGGTGAACTATGGCAACACCTTTCCAACGATATGGGATGGCAAGGTCAATGGCAATGAAGCAGCATCATCCATGTATTACTACATTATCAATTACTCAGATCTAAGTGGACATAAAAAAGTGAAAAAGGGCAAAACACTTTTAGTTAAGTAGAATAGCCCATCACTGTGCTTTCGGAAATATTTGGCGTTGGAATGATCAACTAGTTCTCATTCGCCTTGCTGATTAAATCATGAGTAGCCAGAAGAAATCGTGGCTTGCTGTGTTGGATATGCATTCACTTGCATGGGATGTGGCAAGCTGTGAAATAACTTAAATTCGCGTTTTTATAAATCATGCAAGAAGAAATTGTCAGAGTTACCAAGGTTTTTACCATCGATATGGCTCACGCCCTTTTCGGATATGATGGTCCTTGTAAAAATATTCATGGTCACACTTATCATTTGCATGTTACTGTTGCTGGGCATATTAACACCACAGCAGGTGACGCCAAACAAGGGTTGGTCATAGATTTTGGTGTGATCAAACAAATCACTGTCAATAATGTCATCAGTAAGTTTGATCATGCGCTCGTCCTTCACAAGGATGCACCCTATTCAATAGATCGGTTCCTTCCAGAAAATTTTGAAAAAGTGATACTGCTGGCTGTTCAACCATCATGTGAAAATCTGATGCTTCATTTTAAATCTCTCATTGCTGCGGACCTGCCTGAGGAAGTAAAGCTCGTTAAAATGAGATTGGAAGAAACACCAACTTCCTATGCCGAATGGTTTGCTCATGATCAAAAGTAAACACTGAAGTTTTTCGACATTTGATTATTCACTTTGGAAATTGATCGTGATTGACCGAACTTGGTCGATTAAATTTTGGGCCTATCCTGACTAGAAATCGGGTGGTGCACTCTCTCAAACTCTAAACCTGAAAAATGGATATTTATAAGCGCCATCCTGAATCATCTGCGTTCAGGTTTATGCGTTGGTTCGGCAGATTTCTGGCTCTGGGGTTTACGATTCTCTGGATCATGTTCTTCAGCAATGAACCCGGAACCGAATTGGATGGAACGAGTGATATCTTACTGTTTATTCTTTTTCCCCTTTTGCCTTTTGTAGGTTATGTTGTTGGATGGTGGCTGCCATTGCATGGCGCACTCACAGGATTAATTGGGATGCTTCTTTTCTTTATCGGACATCTGATGGTAAACGCCAGCTTTCCTTTCGGAATGGAGTTTTTGATTTTTGTACTTCCTTTCGTTATTTACCTCATCGCATTCTTTCTGCGGCCGAATCGGGGCAAGTACTGAGAGGGCATTCAAGGATTTAAAGATTCAAAAATTCAATGATTCAAGAATTCAAGGTGCGTTTTGTGCAACCTTGAATCTTTAAATTTTTGAATTCTTGAATTTTTGAATTTCGGAGTACCTCATCCAATTTTTACACTTGTCATAGTAAGAGATCCTGCTACTGCTTTATCATTGAAGAAGCTGATTTGATCATTCTCTTCCTGAAGAGCAAGTGAATACAATAGTGGGTAATAATGGTCAGGAGTTGGTATTGCCAGTTTCGCTGCCTTATTCAGTTTTCCGTAATCAATCAACGCAGCATGGTCCTTTGCAAGAATTTTCGCTTTAAAAACATCATTCATCTCAATCGCCCAATCAAAACCGTATTCGGGATCATTGATTCGCGCAAAATCAGCCATTCTCAGGTTGTGAACCATATTGCCACTGCCCATAATCAGGACACCACGTTTTCTTAAAAAGGCAAGTTCTTTTGCCAGTTCATAGTGATACTGTGGCGGCTGATTGTAATCGATGCTCAACTGAAGCACAGGAATGTTTGCTTCAGGATACATGTGCCGAAGTATGGTCCAGGTTCCATGGTCAAGTCCCCATTCGTGATCTAAACCAATGGCATGTTTGTGGAAATCCGTTTTTACTTCACCGGCCAGCAGAGCACTTCCCGGCGCAGGATATTCAACATCAAACAACTGTTGCGGAAATCCCCCGAAATCATGAATAGTCGGAGGTGCGTCCATTGCCGTTACAAATGTTCCTTTGGTGAGCCAATGAGCAGAAACACAAATAACCGCTTTTGGCATGGTGATTTCGGACGCCAACTTTTTCCAATAATTGCTGAAGACATTGTCTTCAATTCCATTCATCGGTGAGCCATGTCCGACAAAAAGTACAGGCATTTTGGTGTCTTCTTCCTTAAACAATTCTCCAAATACTTTGATGGATCCCATGGCTGCAAGTCCGGCACTTCCGGCTAATAGAGTTAAAAAATTTTTACGATTCATAGTTGTATCTGCAGATCAAAAAGATACTTTCCTGATTGTAAGGTAAAGTTCGGAAGATGTTGTATCAGCTTTCAATGACGTAAGGTAAGACTGATGCAGATAGCATTTCTGATACAAAGTCACCAAGTGAATTCAAAGCAGTGGGCAAAGGATTCAGCGATTGCTCGTAAACCTTCGAATTCGATATCAGAATGCAGAATTGAAATAAACCGACTGATGAAGAAGTTATTTCAATCACACTAGTTGAAGATATGCGGGAAATTAAAGACCCAACTCCTCACTTACTTTTTTTCGGATTGCATCAACATCCACCGGATTTGTTTTGCGTTTTTGTTGCAAATAATTTTTCCACGCCAGATGATCGGCCAGATGCCCAACAGTTTTCATTTTGAAAGAATTACCGGTTTTTCCAAGGATATAAATGATGACAGCAAAAACTACCATACAAATCCCACTTAAAAACCAATCCATACCAATGCCGAAAGGAATACAAGCGAAAAAGAGGAAAATGAACAGGCCGTAAAGAATACTGTTGGGCTTAAGTACATCGAGTGGAAAACCTAATTTTTCACCAATGGCCTTGATGTTCGATTTTCTGGTATTGGATGGTAGCAGTTCGTTGAGCTCTGATTCTTGCGTCACTTGCTCTTCACGAACGTTGAGAACACTCACTATAGCCGCCCGAAGTTTGTGATAAGCCATATCAGCGGTCCATTCTCCATTCAGTTCATCCGCGATTTTTTGAGTGAGAATGTCGGTCATGCTCGAGGCCGAATAGCTTGCGCTTCTGAAGTCTTCAACATTCAAATGAACGCTGTATTCAAAATTGAGTTTGTCCAGAACGGATTTGATTTGATCATGTGTAAAATTCGCTGACATAGTGTGCTATTCTTTGCCGCAAACTTAGACAATTGTCGTTGCCCGTTTTTAAATTCAAAAAAAGATGATTAGGAACTCTTGATACAAAGATCACACACTTCAAAGACTATCTGATAAGATTGACGTGACCTGAGTATACTCGTTCCTTGTCAGAACCTTTCAACTGAACAATGATTTGCCAGTTGTAGGCATCATCTTTCGCAAAATACTCACCATCACGGACATCACCAATCCAGGCAACTTCAGGATCTTTTGTTGCGAATATGATGGTGCCCCAGCGGTCAAAAATCTCGAAGCGATAGGTTTCAATGAAAGGAATGCCTGTCAGTTGTGGAAGGAAAACTTCGTTGATATCATCACCATCCGGAGTAAACGTATTAGGAACATACACATTGAAAATATCATTGATGACTACAACATCTCTGGCGGTATCAGCACAACCATAATAGGACGTCACTGTAAGCACCACATCCCACAATCCGGCGGAAGGGAAAGTGTGTCTGGCGTTTTCAGAAGTGGATGTTGATCCATCATCAAAATTCCATTCGTAATGCGTAGCGAAATAACTGTCATTATAAAAATAAACCTCCGGACTGTAGATGGTAGTTTCTTCCGGCTCCATGTGGAAATCAGCAATTGGAATCCGATATGCATGAACCAGGTCATAGAGATCAAAAGTTGATGAACAACCTTCATCTGTCAATGCGTTAAGTGACACATCGTACGAACCGAAAACATTATAAGTATAAGTCGGATTTGTTGTTACGCTTTGAGCACCATCTCCGAAGTTCCACTGATATGCAATGGCACCTTCACTTTCATTGGTGAAATTCACAGTCAAAGGAACACAACCTGATAAAGGATCAGCTGAAAAGGCAACTACGGGCAACGGGTGAATAACAAAATCAGCAGTGCTCGTTGCTTCACAGTTAAACTGATTTGAAGCAGTCAGTTCAATTTCATACGTTCCTTCTTCGGTGAAGAAAAAGGCAGGATTTGTCAGTTGTGAATAAGGATCTCCGTCGAGTGACCACTGATATCCATTTGCGAACAATGAAAGATTTGTAGCCTGTACCGTTTCTGGAAAGGAGCAAGATTCAAAACTGCTCAATGTAAATGCACTAACTGGTTGTGGTGCAACAATGATGTCCATCGTAGCGGTATCTGCACATAGTTGAAAGTCTTGTACAATGAGCATAACGGTGTACAGTGCAGCATTAGCACTCACGTTTTCATAAGTGATACAGGCATCCTGATTGTTGTCGGTGTTGCCGTTACCAAAGTCCCATGAGTAAAAATTGCCACCAACAGCTGTATTTGAGAAACACAAACTGAATGGACTGCAACCAAGTTGATCCGGTGTTGTGAAAGAAGCTTCTGGACCATCAAAAACGGTGAATGGATGTGTTACTGTCGTTGTGCATAGATTGTCATTAGTGGCAGAAAATGAAACGATATAATTCCCACCATCTACATATTCGTAAGACGGGGCAGATAATTGTGACGTACCACCATCACCAAAGTCCCATTCGAATTCCAGCGCATCATCAATTTCCGGAATGAACTGGACAGAGTTGTGAGAACAGATATTTGGAATGTTTGTGGTGAAATCAATATCCGGCGAACCAAAAACATGAATGGTTATTTCCGTTGTGTCATAACTACAGCCATTGTCTGCGTATTGAATGATCGTGTAGTCACCTTCGTTATATGTGTGCACAGGATTGTCATTCCCGGTGAGGTTACTGTCGCCAAGATCGTAACTGATCTGTGTTGCTCCATCACTGTAGTTCGTGAATTCTACTTCAAGTGGTTCGCATCCTTCTGTTACGTTTGTATTGAAAAATGCAGTAACCGTGTTTGGCAAAACACTGATGGTATAACTTGTTGTGTCAAGTCCGCATTCATTGCTGAGATAGAGCCAGATGGTATAGTCAACCTGTATGGTATCTGCATAATAAATATGAACGAGTGGTTCTTCGATATTGCTGCTGGTGCCATCACCAAAATCCCATTCAAATGTGTCAGGTAATCCTGTGGAAATATTGTTGAACAAAACTTCAAATGGTGAACAGTCAATATCGAGATTTGTTCCAAAGCCTGCCACCGGTTGCGGCATAACTGTAATTTCATCGTCATCCGAATCACTGCCACAAAAATTCGTAACTGTTAAACTTATCGGATAATACATTACGTCTGCGCCCTGCTGGTAGGTCAGTGATGGAGGCACAGCTAGAACAGAATTGGTGATGCTCAAGTCCCAGTCAAAAGTCGTGTAAAGTCCGGTAGACAAATTGTCAAACGTTACGTCCAAAGGTGCACAACCTTGTTGTGGGTCGATCACCAGATCGGCTGCAGGCGGATTGATTATTTCATTTGCATTAATTGCCGTGTCAGCGCAGCCGAATGCATTTGAAGCTATCATCGTGATATCATAAACACCTTCGGTTGGGAAAGGATAAGTGTAGTTCGGTTCAAATCCTGGTAGGATGTCACTATTGCCAAAATTCCAGGTGTATTGTGTTGCACCTGCGCTGAGATTATTGATCTGCACCGCGGAATTTGTGCAACCCAATGTGGGGACATTGAAGTTCGCCACCGGCACCGGTGATACGTTCACCGTTGTAAATGAAGTGTCAGAACAGCCACTTGTCGGATCTGTGTACCATAAAAAGACATTGTACACATTCGTTCCGGTTGAGGGATCAAATGTGCCCTGCGAGGCATTGATAATTCCGGTACCTTCCCAGGTTCCGCCGGTAGCAGGAGTAAAGCCGGGCATATCAAAAATTTCGGCATTGCCACAAACAACCACGCCCGGGCCTGCATCAACTAACGGTAATGGAAGGATTTCCACTTCAAGTACATCATTTGTATAACAAGTACCGGTTCCATTTTCCAATTCAATCGTCCAGGTTCCTACCCCTGCAATTTGCGTTTCAAGTATGCCTGAATTTGTATTAATGATTCCATTGCCATTCCATGTTCCACCATTTAACGGCAAGAAACCGGTTAGTTG
>JANOVT010000343.1:0-2525 GCA_031417525.1 Flavobacteriales bacterium
AGAACGTAAACGTGTCGAAGAATTGGTGGAAGCTAACAAGGAGCTCACTTTTTTAAGTGATGAAAGAGAACAAAGGGCTTCTGAACTCATCTTGGCAAATGAAGAACTTATTGCGCAAATTCAGGAAAAGGAACAAAGAGCCAGAGAAATGATTCTTGCGAATACAGAATTAGTTTTTCAAAACAAAGAAAAGGAAAGACTTACTTCTGATCTTCTTGCTGCCAACAATGAGCTTGCCATACAGTATTCGGAAAAGGAGGAGCGGGCTGCAGAACTCGCCATTGCAAACGTAGAGTTGCTTTTTCAAAACAGAGAAAAAGAAGAGCGCGCAGCCGAACTGATCATTGCTAATGAAGAGCTTGCCTTCCAAAATGAGGAAAAGGAAAAGCGTTCAGCTGAACTCATCATTGCGAATAAGGAATTGGTATTTCAAAATCTGGAAAGAGAGAAAAGAGCTGCGGAATTAATTATTGCCAATAAAGAGTTGGCGTTTCAGAATGATGAAAAGGGCAAGCGGGCGGCTGAACTGTCCGAGACGCTTGAGCGGGTGAGTTTTCTTGCAAGCATAGCAGAGAATATTCAGGATCCGGTTATTTCTCTCGATGACCAGATGATTGTTACACGTTGGAATCTTGCTGCAGAAAAATTATTCGAGTGGAAGAGCGAGGAGGTCATTGGTTTGGTTGGAAGGTTTGTTCTAAAGCCGATCTACTTGACCGCGCGAGACGAAATGCTTGAGCATCTGAAAGAACGGGGGTTTTGGCAAGGTGAACTTATTTATAAAACCAAATCAGATAGGTCAGTGGATGTTTTGGCGACCATTTCGTTGCTGAAGGATTCCGATGGAAAAATGGGCGGTTACTTACTTCTCGTAAGGGACATTACAGAAAGAAAACACGCGGAAGAGTTGGTTCGCACTATTAACAATGAGCTGGAATCATTCTCATATTCGATTTCACATGATCTACGTGCACCATTGCGTGCTATAAATGGCTATGCTAAAATCCTGGAAGAAACGTATAATGAGTTATTCGACTTTGAAGGCAAAAGACTCTTATCCGTTGTGCAGAACAATGCAAAAAGAATGGGGACGTTGATTGATGATTTACTCGCCTTTTCAAGATTAGGAAGAAAGGAAATTCATAAATCGGATGTGAATATGACTTCTCTGGTGAAGTCAGTGATTACTGAACTAAATGCATCTGAACCCATTCGTGCTGAATTCAAAATCAGTGATCTTGCTGTGGCGCATGCCGATGTTTCTTTGACGAAGCAAGTTTGGATTAATTTATTAGCCAATGCTGTAAAATATTCTGCCTTAAAGGAGGCTCCAGTCATAGAAATAGATTCCTCTCTGATGAGTGGTGAAATGGTATACTCAGTCGCTGACAACGGAGTGGGATTCGACATGAATTATGTGCACAAATTATTTGGTGTTTTTCAAAGATTGCATTCGGCCGAGGAGTTTGAAGGAACTGGCGTAGGTCTGGCGCTTGTTCATAGAATTATTACCAAACAAGGTGGAAGAATCTGGGCTGAAGCTGTGGAAGGACATGGGGCTAAATTCTATTTCACTTTGCCTTCATCATAAAATAGCGGTAGAATAAAAATGGGAAATATGGAAATTGAAATACTTCTGATCGAAGACAACGTGCATGATGCAGAGCTGGCGATGAGGTCATTGCGGACGAATGATATTGCGATTAAAATTATTCATCTCAAGGATGGTGTGGAGGCGCTGGATTTTCTTTTTGGTACAGGTCTATTTGATGGACGCGACATCAATGACAAACCGAAAGTGATTTTACTTGATCTGAAGTTGCCAAAGATCAATGGACTTGAAGTCCTCGAAAGGATTAAGGCAAACCCACTGACAAAAAAAATTCCGGTGGTAGTGCTTACCTCATCGAATGAAAATCTTGATGTAGACAGAGCGTATGAAGTCGGCGCGAATAGCTACATCGTTAAACCTGTGGATTTTGATAGTTTCCATAAGATTGTCAAAAACATGGGGATTTATTGGCTACTAAATAATGAAACTTCTAACTAATGAAATGTGTAATGGATATGAAGAACAAAATTAGAATACTTCATCTGGAAGATGAACCCGCTGATGCAGAATTAGTGTCGAGGGAATTGAATAAGGGTAATTTCGATTTTGAACTTCTCCTCGTCAGTGATATAACGGGATTCAAGAATGGTCTGCTTGAATATGAACCGGACATCATTTTATCCGACCATTCATTGGCGGCATTTGATTCGCATCTGGCGCTGAGAATGACGCGCGCAGCCGGACTCGACGTGCCCTTCATTTTGGTGACAGCAACCATGTCAGATGAATTTGCTGCCGCAATTATGAAAGAGGGAGCCGATGACTATATTATAAAGGATCGATTGTCGCGATTGCCAAAAGCAGTATTGAATGCTTTGGCTAGTTGGGAAGTTAAGAAAGAGCAAGAAAAAAGTGAGAAGTTATTTCGGGCTTTGATCGAACAAAGTACCGACATGAAGTCACTTCAGGACCG
>JANOVT010000344.1:0-8414 GCA_031417525.1 Flavobacteriales bacterium
GTCTTGGGTATTGGGATGTTGAAGTCTCCTTTGCCAAGTTCAGTTACCGGATTTATTGTTTGCTTTTTTTGTTTTTATTTTTTCTTCAAGTTTTAGTTGAAGCATATAATTTCTTTTCTGAAGGCTGTCAATTCTGTTTGCAAACCCTTCGTATTCCTTTTCAGTGATTAACTTCAATCTCATGGAAATCATCAACTGCGTTTTCAATTCTCCGGATGAGCCTGAGGCTATTCCTAAGAAATGTTTGAACTCACCATCGTTGTTTCTGCACGATCCTTCAGCAATGTTGCTCGGAATTGAAGTCGCGCATCTCCTCATCTGGCTTGTCAATCCGTACAATTCCTCTTTCGGAAATTGCTTTGTTGTATTGTAAATTTCAACAGCTAAATTAAGTGAGTCCTGCCATATGGTTAATTTCTCATATTGATTCATGTTTTATTTCCATTAATTCATTCAGCTGCGCATCCCAATACCCAATACCAACGACCCAATACCTACTTGAAGCTGATTTCGATTTTTGTTTCTGCAATTTCAGAGAATGGAATTTCGATATCCATTTCTACTAATTGTTTGCCTTTTTTACCCTCCACAACTTCTTTTTGAGATGTGTGAAGAGTGATTTGGTTTTCATCTGCTGATTTCAAAGCACCCGTGATTTTTGATTTGTCCATCTTCTTCACCGTCACCTCCCGGCCAATATTTTTAACATACTGTCTGAAAACTTTTAACGGTTTCATCAAATCCGGTGATGAAACTTCCAAAGAATAGTCTTCTATTTCACGATCCATTTCATGCAAAATATGACGATGAATTTCCATGCAGGATTCAATCGTGATACCGCCGTCGCCATCCATGGTCACATCAATCGCATTGCCCGGCCTCACGTTCACTTCTACAATGAACTGATCGGTTCCGGCAATTTTATCCAGAATAAGAGATGATACCTGTTCTTTCGTAATCATTTGATTATTGCCTTTTGGGAGTTTATACCAAAGAAAAGAGGGGCTTGAGACCCCTCTTCACTGTGTATTCGTACGTGCCAAAAGCGGGGCTAAAGTACGAAGGGTTTGTGGGTATCCTAATTTATTTTGGTCGATTTATGCATTTTCGATGAGATCGGCATCTTATTATTTTACCAAGAAATTTAAATCACATGAAAATACTATTTACCAGTTTTTTGACAATCTCAATTTCCGTTTGTTCAATCGCCCAGATTGGAACGCCCATAGAAATAGCCTTGACTCCTGATCCCGCTTTGCAGTTTGAATTTCGCGATTTTGAAAGTGATGGTGATATGGATATGATTTACGGAGAGGCCATTGCATTTACTTCTGGTGGACCTGAAACTACTGAGGCTGTTGTCATTGAGAATATCGGAGGAGGATTATTTCAGACGCATGTTTTGACAGGAATGCAAGGCGTATTCTGTGATATCGATGGCGATGGTCTTTTGGATTTGTTGAATGCTTATGACGTTCATACCATTTATTACAAAAGAAATTTGGGAAACTTTCAATTCGCTGCGGATGTAGTAGTCTATACTGTTCCTCAGGAAGGTTTGGATTGGGGTTCAGCCGATTTTTGGAGTATTGGTGCCGGTGATTTGGACAACGATGGAGATGATGAAATTCTTATTACGAGTGATCAACTTGATCTTGATGGTGATGGCGATTATTTTAATAACTGGGGACCGACTATTGGTGTGATATATATGACAGCGCTAGATGTCTTCGCTGACCCTATTTACTTCATTCCGGGAGGAGATTTAAACATTGGCTCTGTTGGGATATTTACATTTTACAGTTATATGACACCATTTAATTTTAAAGTATTGGATTATAACAGTGATGGGTACAACGACTTAATTGTTGATTGGTCTGATTTGAGCTGGGAAATGGGTGTGTTTTATGGTCAACCAGACGGTTCTTTTATCGAAGAAAAAGTTTATCACTTTTTGCATTGGTATAGTCATTACAGTTTAGAAAATTTGGACAATCAAAATGGAGTGGATATCACTTCAACTTGTTATGAGTGTGGTGGGAATTTTGGGGATCCATTTCTTGTCTTTGACAAGGAATTATTTGGTCCAAATAATCAAATATCAAATGCTGAATATATTGGATTTGATGATAACGCGGACTATACAGGTGTTGTTTCAGTTAATGGACATGCCACAAATCCTCAAGGAGTGAATCTGGATGGCGATCCCTTGAATGAAATCATTTACTTTCATAGTGACGGGCATTTTTATGTGTTTGATGATGTTGACAATTTAGAGATAGATACAATACCCCAAGGCTTGGCTAGCCTTTATACTACGCCCTTTTATTCTGGTGAGTTTATTGAACTTCCTCCTATTGAACAAGTAGAGGTGATGGATATTGACAATAACGGCACAGAAGAGTTTATTTTTATTTGCCAGGGTCATGTTTATATGGCTCCCGTTGTTCCTTTCCCAACAGATCTTGCGACCATACAAGTGAATTTGTTTATTGATGCAAATGAAAACGGAATACTAGATCTGGGTGAGTCGCCTTTTGTGAACGATTGGATCCATATCAATCCGCAAGATCACAATTTATTCATCAATGCAAATCAATATGAAATGGAGGTACCTTACGGCACGTATACCATTGACTATTCACCTACAAACTCACTTTTTCAATATTATTCATACAATTATCCGAATTGGATGCTCACTTCTCCGGGATCGGTTACAGTAACTGTTGATGCGTTAAATAACGTTGCTCAGGTAAATTTTGGTGTATTTACTTCGGATCCGTTGGTAACTCAAGCCGAAATTTTTGCTGCTGATTATTCTTACGTGGCTTGTACTTCCATTTATAATAATGAATACATTACTTATTCCAATACTGGCAATGTGCCTGCTCAGGGAACTATTACCTATGTCATGGATAGTCAAAAAACCTTTGTGAGCGCCTATCCAGCACCTTCAAGTATTGCGGGTAATGTGATACAATGGGAATTCACGGACCTGGGAATTGCAGAATGGGCTTCGATAACAATCAATTCAAGTGGAATAACAGTGGCCGATATAGGAAGCACAATCACTAACACAGCAACGATTGTTCTTCACGATGGATCGGGTAATGATATTTTCACAGACAATTCTTCTTTCAGTGCAGTGGTAACATGCGCATACGACCCCAACGACATCACAGAACAAAATGGTTTCACGGACTCTGGCTATATTCTCGACGGCGATGAACTACAATACACCATTCGTTTTCAAAACACAGGTAATGCACCAGCAACGAATGTGCGAATAGAAAATCAACTCAGTGAATTACTCCAACGAAACACCCTTCAACCTCTCGCATGGTCGCATGATTTTGAATTGTTGATTGATGAAAATGACAAAGCCATTTTTACTTTTAATGACATCAATTTGCCGGACTCAACGAACAACGAAGCAGAAAGTCATGGCTTTATCACCTATCGCATTCTCCCAATCACAGGGCTTGCTCCGCAAACAGTCATCAACAACACAGCGGAAATTTATTTTGATATTAATCCTGCGGTTGTGACCAATACAGAGGTCAATACCATTTATGACTGCATGGACTTGCAACAAGCTTCTGTCAGCGAAATTTTTGTTTGCTCCGGCGAACAAATCATGTGCAACAACAATGCACTTTGGACTGAAAACCTGTCATGGAGTTTTAATGGGAATGAAGTGGGAACAGGAAACTACATACACACTGTAAGTGAAAACGGCATGCTCACCATGCATTCTTCAAATGCACTTTGCGAATACTCGCAAGATTTTATTTTGACAGCAAACACAGCTAATGCAAATTTCACCGCAAATGGAAACACACTCACTGCAAATGACGCTACTTCTTATCAATGGTATTTGAATGGAATTGTAATAGCAGGAGCAACTCAACAGACGTATGAAATTACCGAGACAGGAAATTATAGTGTGGTGGTGGTGGATGTGAATGAATGTGATGATGTGAGTGAACAAGTGATGGCTACTTATACTGGTGTCGCAGCTTATGATGAAATAAACATTGCTGTATACCCGAATCCGGCAAATGACAAAATTACAATTTCCATTTCTGAAAGTCTAATGGGGGCTGGCATGAAAATAAACAATGAACTTGGTCAGGAAGTATGGAATTCAAAGAGATTGACAACTGTCAATACCGAGGTGGATTGTTCTGCATTTTCAAAAGGCGTTTACACCATTACTATTTCAAATACGAGAAGCAAACTTGTGATTGAATAATCAAGTTGAATAAAAATTATAGTAGGAAAAACAAATATTTTCAATGGATATTAAACTTTCTAATCAACCTTAACTCCATAATCCCATGAACAATTTATACAAGGTATTCACAGCGGTTTTTATGCTTGCTGCGATTAGCATGTCTGCACAATTTCTTCCTGCCGAGAATTTCACTCCGCATCCCGCTGATGAAGATCTGGGCTCTATAATGGCTGTAGGAGATATGAATGGGGATTCAAAGGAAGATGTCATTGCATTTGTGAATGGTGACCTGGTTGTTTTTCCGGCACTTGGAATTTCTTTCGGCGAAGGCATCCACTTTGAATTGAACTTGACATCAATCTCCTAGGATACCAAACCACTGATAGATGACATGGACTATGATGGGGATAACGATATCATCGTTCAGAGCGGTTGGATTGAAAATAGTAATTTCGATTTTACTGACTATCATACCTATGAAACTGCAAGCGTTGATGATAATTTTCTTCTAGTAGCTGACTTTAACAACGATAACTACCCGGATGTGGTTGTAACTGATATGGCAAACAACAACTCTATTGGATCCAGGATAATCTTCAATGATGGCACGGGCGAATTTCTATTACAAAATACAGTATCATTTTCTTTAGAGATGCTCTTCAATTTATCCGCCTCAGATATTGACGGTGATGGGTCAATAGATCTGTTTTATGGCGGTGTTAATTCAGGTACTGCATTCTTGAATGATGGATCTGGCAATTTCAGTGCGCCGATTAGTATTACAGGTATAATGAGCTCTCTGACAATGACAGACATAAACGGCGATGGACTTGGCGATCTTTCATCCGCAGGATGTGAATCTTTTTGGATACAACTAAATATCGGCGGACTGGCATTTGCCCCGGCTATTTCGGTTGCAATGCCTGAATGTGTTACCAATTGGTACGGTCAATTGCACAGAACAGTTTATGACTATGACGGAGACTCTGATAATGACATTTTATTTGAGGCTGCTGATTATGATACCTATTGGATTAGAAATGATGCAAACGTAGGATTTTCATTTGGTGGTAGAGTGGAAAGATTTTCTAATAACGCATTTGGTGGTCATGACTGGCTTGACTCGAATGGTGATGGCAGGTTGGATGCAGTGCGATGCTTTGAAACTTTGACATGCGCCATTCAAGATTCAAATGGACTACAAAGGGCCAATGATATTATTTCACCAGGTATGACCGTGAAATCAGAGGAAAATAATTTAGCTCCATTTGATGCGGATGAAGATGGTGATTTGGATCTTTTTTCTAGCGGAGTTGGAGGGATGGGATATTATGAAAATATCGGCGATGGTGAATTTTCGCATGTTCAGTTTATCGCTAGTCATACTGAACTTACATTCATTGGTATGGCGGATATCAATAATGATGGATTGAAAGATCTTTTCAGTATGGGCAAGACGATAGATGTGAGTCATGGGAGGGCAGTTTTTTACAATTTGGCAAACATGGCTGGTGGTTATGACGCTACAATTACGATCTTAAATCTTACAGGCAGACACGACTTCGAGTTATTCGATGCAAATGGAGACGGTATCATGGATATCGTTGATTTCGAGCATTTGCCCGGTTACACTGCGTCGTGGTATTCTTTCGACTTGCAAAATGGATTAAGTGCACCCCATGTGCTCGGCTCCTGGACGAATGATACTGGAGTTGGAACATCAGATAATCTTCATTTCGCAATCTCTGTCGGTGATTTTAATGGTGATGGAAATGAAGATCTAGCTTTTGCCAAAGACGGAAGTCTAAGAATATTTGAAAGTGATGGAGCTGGAAATTTCACCTATGTAAACCCGGTTCGACCTATAGGGACTGGAGAATACTTGAACATGGTCAGCGGTGAACCGCAAGACATCGATAATGATGGCAAGGTTGACTTGGTATACAAAATTCATCTTGCGTCAACTGGTTTCAATACAAAATATGGTTATTTTACCAATAATGCAAGCGGTGTGTATGTGCATCATACAATCAATGTGACTAATCAAATGAACTTCGCGGGGCTGCAGTCAAGTGCATTGACAGATATTGATGTGGATGGAGATGCAGATATTCTTTTTCTGGATCCCAATCATATTCGTATAATGTCAAATGATGGAAGTGGTGTATTCACTACAAGTTTTGTAACCACCCTCAGCCTTGACAATCCTTCAATGAAATTTTTAACGGTGGCCGATATTGATTCAGATGGACTTCCTGATGTGTTGGCGGGTGTTGATGTTGACCTTAATTACCGCGTTCAATATTTCAAAGCGATTAATAACTTGGATTCTCCATATCAGGTGCATTGTCATGTCTTTTATGATGCTGATGGCAATGGAGTAAAAGATCCTGGTGAACCGGGTATTGCGAATCGTCAAATTCAATTCTCCAACAATTGGGGTTATGCGTATTCTGATGAGGATGGTGAATTCACCTTGTTTGGAATTCCGGGTGATATTACTGCAAGCATCAATCAAAATTCTCAGATATGGATTGCATCTACTTCATGGTCACAAACTGCTACACTCGATGGTGCAGATCCGTCTGTGGATTTTTATTTTGGAATGCAACCGAATGGCATACAACCTATTGTTGTTGGTACGATCACAGCACCTGTTGGCGTTTGTGGGTCCAACATGCCGCAATGGCTAACGATCACTAACGTGGGGAATACAATAGCTTCAGGTTACTTCACCTATCATCTTGATCCGCTATATACGCTTGTAGAATCTAGTGTAGCTCCTGAAATTCTACCCGACAATAATTACAGATGGTATTACAGCAATCTTTATTTCAGCGATCAAATGCAGATTATGCTAGATGTAGTTAGTCCCGTACCCACAAATGTTGGTGATACAACGCACAGTAGTTTGGTAACGATTGTTCTCAATTTAGACAATACAGTTATTCACACGCATTTGCTTGATGATGATAACATAGTCAGTTGTTCTTTTGATCCAAACTCTAAAGAAGTCGACAATGGATACACAGCAGAAAAATTTGTCTTCTCCGGTTCAATGCTCGACTACACCATTCACTTTCAGAATACGGGTACTGCTTCCGCCACAACCGTAAGACTTGAAGACCAAATTTCCGAAAAATTGGATTGGAGCACCATGCAGCCCATTGCGTCGTCTCATGATTTTGAATTAATAATTGAACCCACAGGTCGGGCCATATTCACATTCGACAATATTAATTTACCTGATAGTCCTACCGATCCGTTGAACAGTCAGGGATTTGTGAGATATCAAATACAGTGTTATGATGATCTTTCTGCCGGTGAGTTGGTTGAAAATGCAGCCTCCATCTTTTTTGATTTGAATGAACCTGTGATCACCAATACAGTGATCAATACTATCTATGATTGTGTTGATTTGGAACAAGCGATTCTTAGTGCAACTAATGTATGTGCTGGTGAGGAAATATCTGTTTCTAATGAAGCTGTTTGGATTGAAAATCTTACATGGAATTTTAATGAGAGCGAAATAGGAATGGGTGATGTCAACTTTGTTCTGAATGCAAGCGGAACTCTCACTATGAACGTTTCCAACGCACTTTGCGAATACTCGCAAGATTTTCAATTGACCGCAAGCACGGCTAATGCAAATTTCACCGCAAATGGAAACACACTCACTGCAAATGACGCTACTGCTTATCAATGGTATTTGAATGGAATTGAAATCCCCAACACAAATGCACAAACACTTGAAATTACAGAAACTGGAAATTACAGTGTGACGATTACTGACACCAACGGATGCGGCGCAGCAAGTGATACAATGCTATTGACCTACACGGGTAATGAAGAGTTGAATGAAAACTCGATTTCTATTTACCCGAATCCTGCATCAGAATTTTTCACACTTTCAATTTCAAATGATTTATTGGGAAATGAAATTATGATAACGGATATGGTGGGGAAGGTGGTAGTGAGTTTGGGTGTTGTGAAGACTTTGAATACACAAGTGGTATGCTCTGCATTGGCCAACGGAATTTATAGTATTACCGTTGGTGGTGTGAGTTTGAGTTTGTTGTTAGAGTGAAAGAATTTTTGCGACTTTTATGGAATATTGTAAAATGTGAGTCCTATAAAAAAGTCTTAAATAAAAATGATTATGAAAAGAATCTATACA
>JANOVT010000345.1:0-2779 GCA_031417525.1 Flavobacteriales bacterium
CGTTCATCTGCAGGATAGTCCCAATACGATATATGGAATCATCAATCACTTCCTTTTGAACTTCCAGGGTGGTTCATGGCTTGTAATTCTTCTTCTTGGAATCACCGGTTTTGCTTTCATCTGGCTGATGATCCGAAATAAAAAAGCAATCGGCAGAACAGAGATAGTCTTCATCGAATTTTTTGTTCTCATAGCATTAATACCGAATCTCGCACACACAGACACGGAACATTTTATGTGGACCTGGCCGTTGATTGCGTTTGTGATCATTCAACTCTTCGATCAAAAGCTACGATTCAGAAATATTTTCATTGTCCTGATGATTCTAGCTTTCATACCTTATTGTGTGAACTCCCCGGACATTGTCGGCAGAGATATTCGTTTTCTTTTTGATGAAGGTGGATTGCTGGGCTTCGCGAATCTGATCATAATCTTCGTGGCAGTTGCACTTTCATTAAAAAGTCAATCAACTTTTTTAAACGCAACTCGTCACGATTTTTCGGGAGATTCGGCAAATTAATGCGCAGATTTTCGCAAAACCCTTTGCGAATCTTTGCTCCTTTGCGCATTTTGCGTCGAATTGTGTGTGAAACGAAAATTGAAGGAAGCCAATATCAGTCTTATACTGCAAAGATTAAATTTACAGAATCTCTGTGCGTCCTTTGCACCTTTGCGCACTATGCGTCGAAAAGTGAGCGAAGCGAACCCCATCAGCCAACCAATTTTATCGACAACAAAATTTCCTGTAGCCAACCATTTGCATTATCCTTGTGTCAAGCAAGGAGACAGGTATTAACCACATCTGTTCCAATAACCTGTATGACACCACGCAATTATGAAGAGGCTTAATCTTGTCGCTCTTATTTTCTTGAGTATTATACTCATTATTTCCTGCGGGAAGGATGACCCTGAAGAAGTGGTGACAGATCCGCCAATTGTAGTCATTCCTCCCGATCCTGTGAAATTCAATCTGGATGAAGTGCCTTATGCCAATCTCTCCGAGTATCTTTTTTATTCAGGTAATCTTGCCGACATGAATCCGAATGATCGGGTGATTCCTTACGATATCATCAATCAGCTTTTCAGTGATTATGCACACAAAAAACGATTTATATGGATGCCGGAAGGTGTAAAAGCCACTTATGAATCTGATGGGAAAATTCTTCAATTTCCAAATGGAACAGTGATGATCAAAAACTTTTACTATGAAAATGTCTTACCGAATCATGATCAAAAAATAGTTGAAACCCGATTGATCTATCGCAAAGACAACGCCTGGCACTTCGCAGATTATGTGTGGAATGACGAACAGACAGAAGCGCATTTCGATACAGAAGTCAACATCGTGCCGCTTGAGTGGGAGAATGAACTGGGTGTTACAAAATCAGTCAATTTCAGAATCCCATCGCAAGAGGAATGTTTTACTTGTCACAAAATCAACATCACCTCCACTCCTATCGGACCAAAACCACAAAATCTGAATAAGGATTTCACCTACTCCGACGGTACGATGAATCAATTGTCACGTTGGGTGCAGGAAGGTATACTGGAACCTGGTTATCCGGAGAATATCCACACTGCTCCTTCCTGGACCGATACATCGATCCCATTGCAAGATCGTGTTCGCGGGTATGTTGACATCAATTGTTCGCATTGCCATCAGGACGGAAGCCATTGTGATTATCGCCCAATGCGTTTCGCCTATTCTGAATATGTATCGGAAACAAGTTTGGGAGTTTGTGTTGCTCCTGAAGAATTCATTAATACTGATCTGACGCATGTGATCTCACGTGGCAATACTGCCAGGTCAGTCATGCATTTCAGGATGAACACTGTAGCTGAACAATACCGGATGCCATTGCTGGGAAGAACACTTATACACGAAGAAGGTGTGGCATTAATTACTGAATATATCAATTCACTTACACCTGCATGCGAATAAAAACCACTAATAAATCCATCTCATGAAACCAATTAGTTTACTCACACTTTTCCTTTTTGTTTTTACACAAATACAAAGTCAGAACACCTGCAGCACAGCTGTTGCCATCACAGCGGGAGATTATATTGTCGATGTGGTGAATGGCACTGAACTTCCAACCAATACGTGTTATGGTACAAATCAAGGTACCGAAACGGCTGAGTGGTATCTTTACACTGCACCGATGGATGGCTCACTCATTGTCACCACCGACTTACCAATCAATGAAGGCGGTGATACACGTTTTGGAGTTTATACCGGAAGTTGCGGTTCGCTCGAATGTGTTGCGAACGATGATGATTCAGGCAGTGGATTTTTATCCATCGCTGTTTTTAATGTCGTAGGAGGAACACAGTATTATATCGTTTTCGATAATTATTGGAACAGTAATGGGTTTACTTTTTCATTGATTGAAGGCGACGTGATTGAAACACTACTCAGCTTCTCAACCACCACACTGGCTCACCAGGGCTATTTTATGGCCGCAGTGGACATGAATGGTGATCACCTGGATGACGCTATTTCAGTCGATGAAAACAATGTTGACATCAACTACCAACAAAACGACGGTACATTTATTCACGAAGTGATGAATGCCGGTGAGGTTCAATATTCCCCAAGCTGGAGCATCTGTGCCGGTGATTTGGATAACAACGGATACAATGACCTCGTTTATGCTGGCGGCGGTGCAAGTTTTATCTGGGCCAATGCTGATGGAACTGGTTACTCTGAAACAAATGATGGCGAGTATATTTTTTGTCAGCGATCGAATTGTGTCGACATCAATGCCGATGGACA
>JANOVT010000346.1:0-3416 GCA_031417525.1 Flavobacteriales bacterium
GTTTAGATCAATCGGATGTTAGAGGGTGCAATCTCCTGATACTCTAAATAGGGTGAATCTCACTTTCTTTTCAAGCCAAAGCAACTCATCTCTTTTCCGAGAGTCTTACTATTGACTTTAAAAAATTGGTCGGCGATATTCTCTTCGGTTTATTCGTCAGCCAAGATTTCATGATTTCCTAAACAAATAAAGCGGGCTTAAACGACCCGCTTTATTTATTCATGATATTTCATTTCAAAAAATGACCTCTCAGGATTGCATTACTGAGCATTGACCAGAAAATAATTCTTTTTGCCCCTCTGCAAAAGGACAAGATTTCCACTCAGTACATCCTGCATATTGACAATTTTCGAAGTGTCCGCTTTAACTTTATTAACACTAATTGAACCTTCCTGCAATGCTCTTTTTGCCTCACCATTTGATGCCATAAATCCGCTTCGTACGAGCATTTCCGCTATGCCCATCCCTGATTCAAGTTCACTTTTCGAAATCGAAGCCTGAGGCACGCCTTCGAAAATGTCAATCAATGTCTCTGCATTCAATTTTTTCAAATCTTCATCCGTTGATTTTCCAAAAAGTATATCAGAGGCTGAAACCGCTGATTCAAAATCATCAGCAGAGTGGACACGAGTTGTAATGTCTTTTGCTAAAGCCTTCTGTAAAATTCTTTTCGACGGATCACTTTTTTGTTCCGCCTCAAGCGCTTCTATTTCTTCCTGATTCATCAGCGTAAAAATTCGGATGTAGTTTGAAACATCTTCGTCGCTTGCATTCAACCAAAACTGGTAAAACTTGTATGGAGAAGTGCGCTTCGGGTCCAGCCACAAATTGCCGCCTTCAGTCTTACCAAACTTAGTTCCATCCGCTTTTTTAATTAATGGCGTTGTCAATGCAAAGGCCTGTCCTCCCTCCCTTCTTCGGATGAGTTCCGTGCCGGTTACAATATTACCCCATTGATCACTGCCACCCATTTGCAGCATCACTTTATGATTTTTCCAGAGGTAATAAAAATCGTAACCCTGCACCAACTGGTAACTGAATTCTGTAAAAGACATCCCACTATCCAATCTGCTTTTCACCGAATCCTTCGCCATCATATAGTTCACGCTGATATGTTTGCCCACATCCCGAATGAATTCAAGGAAGCCAAAATTTTTGAACCAATCATAATTGTTGACGATCTGGGCT
Organism: Flavobacteriales bacterium; assembly: GCA_031417525.1. Classification (GTDB taxonomy): domain Bacteria; phylum Bacteroidota; class Bacteroidia; order Flavobacteriales_D; family Sanyastnellaceae; genus JAIBBG01. Next base: position 1,189 of record JANOVT010000346.1, read on the forward strand.
GATCGTTCACCGCAATCAAAATCAAGAAATTTTTCGAGCTGTTTTTTCTGACAATCCTGATTATAACGCAGTTCTTCTTCACCCAATAAATTGCGTTCAGCAGACTTTCCACTAGGGTCTCCCACCATTCCAGTTGCGCCACCAACTAATGCAATTGGTTTGTGTCCGCAGTTTTGAAAATGCAAAAGAGTCATTACCTGCACCATGTTGCCGACACCAAGCGATGATGCTGTAGGGTCAAACCCGATGTATCCGGTAGTGATTCCTTTGAGCAATTCTTCTTCCGTTCCCGGCATTACGTCGTGCAACATGCCACGCCATTTTAGCTCACTGATAAAATTTTTCTTATTCATAATTATAGGCAAAATTAATCATCGTGGCTACAACACTTCCACAACTTCTTCCAGCCGGATGCCACGTGAACCTTTGATAAGGATTATGGAATCCTTGATGTTGTGATTTTGCAGAAACAATTTTGCTTCCTGATTATCATTAAAACTCTGAAAAGGATTTTCGGATTTCAGATGCGAAAATATTGGCCCGACTGTAATGCCTTCAAGCCCGAGTTCTTTGGCGATATGCAATATCCGTCTATGTTCTTCAGGCCCCTGTTCGCCTAATTCAAGCATATCGCCGATAACGAAAAACTTCTTTGGATTGACCTGTTTTGACAAACTTATCAGGGCATACTCCAGACTTGACGGATTCGCGTTGTACGCGTCGAGAATCAACACATTATGATCTGTGTTCTTTATCTGAGAGCGATTGTTCTCAGGCACATAAGTACATATGGCACCATGCATATCATTCTGTTCTACTCCAAAATATGCTCCTACACAAAGCGCAGACGCTATGTTGTATAGATTGTATGCACCCGCGAGATGGGTTGAAAATTGGCCACTGATATCTTGCGATGCATAGCGGTAGTTCAGTGTAGGACTTTCAGAAATACACTCGAGATGAAATGCTCCCGTTGCAAAACCATAAGGAATCACCGTCATACCATCCGTAGCCTGTTTTAGCTTTTCCAATTCCACATTGACGAATATTTCACCGTGATACCGATGTAGATATTGATACAACTCACCCTTGCCTTTGACAACTCCTGCTTCACCACCGAAGCCTTCCAAATGCGCTTTACCCATATTTGTTACAAGCCCACAGCTCGGTGCTGCATATTCGCAATAGCCGGCAATTTCGCCTACGTGGTTGGCACCCATTTCAATGATCGCAAATTCGGAGTCAGGAGGAATAGAAAGTATGGTCAAAGGAATTCCGATATGATTGTTGAGATTACCTATCGTGGCAGACACTTTGAATTTTTTACTCATTACATCGCGAATCAATTCTTTGGTTGTTGTTTTTCCGTTGCTACCTGTGATCGCCAGGAATGGAATGTCCAATGTTTTGCGGTAATCGCCTGCGAGTTTTTGCAACGCGATGAGCGCATTTTCTACCTTCACTATTCGCGAATCTTCAACTCCGGTTTCTTCGTCTGCCACAACCATCGAAGCTCCCAACTCTAAGGCTTTTGCCGCGAATTTGTTTCCATTAAAATTTTCTCCCTTGAGAGCAAAAAAGATGCTGCCGGATTCTATTTTCCGTGTGTCAGTTGACACAGAATGCACCCTTAGGTATTGCTGAAAAATGTGATCATCCATAAACTCAAAAGTAAAAACCCCGGACTACAAAGTCCGGGGTTCTAAGTTGATCTATCAACAATTCAATTTTATTCTTTACCGCCAATACCTGTTGGACTTCCCATTCGATCCATTGCACAGCGGAAACCGAGTGTAGCCATTGAGCGGCGTTCATCCAGGAATCTGCGTGTGCCGGGGATAGTAAAGTAGGCACGGTCGCGCCAGTTACCACCTTTGTACACACGGGCTCTGTCGTTAATCAATGTTGTTGCGCCCCACTCGTACATCCTGTTTTTATCTTGTTCTTTGTCTGCTTCGTAATAATAAATACTGCTATTGAAATCACCATCGGAATAATCTATGTAATCTGATTTACGGTAATTTCTTCTGTCGATATTCTCTTCAACGGAAACATTTCGTGAGCGAACTTCTCCAGGCGTGTTTTGGATGTAGTCCGAAACACCATCACGCAAATCAGGTGCGATAGGATCCTCATTATCAGTGATCAGGTCCATACATTCCTGCATCATGTCCTGTGCTTCGTCCTCTTTTCTTTCCTTCTGCTTCTCCAGTGCTGCCGCCACCTTT
>JANOVT010000347.1:0-10800 GCA_031417525.1 Flavobacteriales bacterium
GGATTGGAATCTCGTTCCGCACCAATAATTGAAAGTACGCCACTCGCATTTTCTGCCATCAGAATCATACCCTCACTTTTTACTCCTTTTATTTCTCTCGGGGCAAGGTTAGCCAAAAACAAAACAGTTTTACCGATGATGTCTTCGGGTTTGTAGTGTTCTGCAATTCCGGAAATGACTGTGCGCTGGTCAACGCCGGTATCCACTTTTAACTTCAAGAGTTTTTTTGTTTTTGGAACTGCTTCTGCTTCCAGCACTTTTACTAATCTGATATCAAGTTTTTGAAACGTTTCAAAATCAATATTTTCCTTGAACGCTTTTCCTTGTGATGGAAGATTGGAGAATTTACTTGCTTCGAGTTTAGCAACTTGAAGTGCTACTACTTCATCCGTAATTTTTTCGAATAAAATTGGAAGATGCCCTATGAGATGGCCAGTTTTTATCAATGGTGCTTTACCAAGTTCTTGCCATGCACACCATTCAATATTCAGAGCCTCTCTTATTTTCTCGGATGTGAACGGTAAAAACGGTTGCAATGCGAATGCAGCATCAGCCACAAAATTGACGCAGGTGTGCATGATCCGCGCTGTTGCTTCTGGATCCGTCTTGATCAGTTTCCAGGGTTCTGTTTCCGTGAGTAGCTTATTTCCAGATCGCGCAATGTTCATCGCTTCTGCTAATGCCTCTCTGAAGCGGAAATCTTCTATCTTTTTTCCAATGGTTTGGAATGAACGAAATGCATCTTCACTTGCTTGTTTTTCAGGTGGCATCATTTGGCCTGTGACCTCAGGCACAACGCCGTTGTAGAATTTATGCATGAGCACAAAAACTCGATTCACAAAATTGCCCAGGATATCGGCCAATTCATTATTCACGCGATCCTTAAAATCAGTCCATGTGAATTCACTATCTTTTTGTTCGGGCATGATCGAACAAAGCACATATCGCATTTCATCCTGCTTGCCGGGAAAATCTTCCAGGTATTCATGTAACCATACCGCCCAGTTGCGTGAAGTCGAAATTTTATCGCCTTCGAGATTCATGAATTCATTTGCCGGAACATTATACGGTAATACGAATTGACCGTGCTCCCTGAGAATGATCGGGAAGATGATACAATGAAAAACGATATTGTCTTTACCTATAAAATGAATCAACCGGCAGTCATCGCTTTTCCAATAGTCTTCCCAGTTTTTGCCGTTTTTTTCTGCCCAGACTTTTGTGTTTGTGATATATCCAATAGGCGCATCAAGCCAGACATAAAGCACCTTTCCTTCAGCGCCTGGAAGTGGAACAGGCACACCCCATTCAAGGTCTCTGGTCATTGCTCTACTTTGAAGCCCACCTTCAACCCAACTCATACATTGACCAACTACATGTGATTTCCATTCTGCTGCATTGTGGTGAATGGCTCCTTTTAGTTTTCCTTCTTTGATATACTCTCTTACCCAACCTTCGTGTTGTGCCATCGGCAAATACCAATGGGATGTTTCTTTTAAGATAGGTTTATTTCCGCTCAACGTTGATTTAGGATCAATGAGATCAAGTGGACTAAGTGTGCTTCCGCATTTTTCACATTGATCACCATACGCCTTGTCGTTTCCACACTTTGGACAAGTCCCAATGATGTAACGGTCAGCTAAAAATTGTTCGGCCTCATCATCAAAGTATTGTTGAGATGTTTCAATTTCAAAACTTCCTTTTTTCTCAAGGTTCAGAAATATTTGCTGCGACATCTCTTTATGTTCCGGAGAAGATGTGCGATGATATTCGTCGAATGAAATGCCAAAATCAGAAAATGATTTTTTCATCAGGCTGTGATAAAAATCGACAATTTCTCTTGGTGTTTTATTTTCTTTTTTGGCACGAAGCGTAATGGCTGCGCCGTGTTCATCACTTCCACAGATAAATGCAACATCCTTTTGATTTAGTCTGAGGTATCGCACGAAAATGTCGGCGTTGAGGTATGCACCTGCAATATGTCCTATATGCAGTGGGCCATTTGCGTAGGGCAAAGCTGAAGTGACGAGGTATCTTTTTGGTTCGCTCATAAAAATGATATCAAATTTCTCCGTGAATAAGTTCGTTCAACCGATTAAAAAACAGGTCTGCGTTTCGAGAGATTTGTGGGCGCAAGATAGTTTTGAGATGAATGCCATCATTCCTTCTTTTCTGAAAAACGGCGATACGATCAGTATTGTTGCCACAGCCCGCTGGATCAGCCCTGATGATCTGGCTTTTGCTGCCCAACAACTTGAGAAATGGGGTTTCCGTGTCAAAGCAGGTAAACACATTCACACCAAAAATTTTCAGCTTGCAGGAACTATGGAGCAAAGGACCAGTGATATGCAGAGTGCACTGGATGATCCCGAAGTGAAAGCAATTTTGATTGCTCGTGGTGGTTATGGTACCGTGCAGATCATTGATCATCTTGATTTTTCAAATTTTTTGAAAGCTCCGAAGTGGATTTGTGGCTATAGCGACATCAGTGTTTTACACGCTCACCTCAATTCTATGGATGTTGCCACTATCCACTCCACCATGCCAATTTCTTTTCCCAATGCAACTTCAGAGGCTTTGGAAAATCTCAGACTTGCGCTTATCGGTGAATTGCGTAAGATTGAATTTAATTCTTCCTCCACCGCAGCTGGTCTGCATGAGGAAGTTACGCTTTTTGGTGGTAACCTTTCCGTCATTTATAGTTTACTTGGAAGTCAATCATTAAAACCCAAGGGCTCGATCATTTTGTTTCTGGAGGATGTGGATGAAATGTACTATCACATTGATCGAATGATGATGGCATTAATGAGGTCAGGATTGTTTAAACAGGTTAAGGCTGTTATCCTCGGGGGACTTACTCAGATGAAGGATAACACGCAAGAGTTTGGTTTTCCTTCTGAAAATCCCTGGGGCGCTGATGCAAAAAGCACAATCACTAACATTTTCAGGGATTGCGGAATTCCTGTAGTGGATGGATTCCCTGCCGGACATCAGAATGATAACAGAGCATTCTATTTAGGTACCAAGTGTTTTCTGGAAGAAAAAAATTCCAGGACGATACTCCACTTCCAACAAACTTAATGTTATAAGTTTTATTTCTTGTTGTCAATATTGCTGCACATGGCGCACTTTTGACCCTCGAACAATCACTACATTTGCTAAGTGTAAATTGTACACTAAGTGCCGATCTATACGCTTGAAATAGAGGATAATTATGATTTCGATCTCATTGGGATCAGCAGTCATGAGAAGGACTATCGCCTTGCATGGGCGCTAAACAAGTGTATGTTCTGGAGAATGGTACGAATTGCAGACATCGATGTGCAACAAAAGAGTTCAAGGTCTGCTCATGGTCAGTTCAGGTTTTCTCATCCGATCGAACAGACAGTGATCACTTTGATCGACAATAAAACTCAAGATGGCTTTTTTATGCAGGAATTGCAACAATTTGACTATCTTCTTAAAATTGAAAATGAGAGATTTGGTTGTGATGATGCGTTTTATAAAAAATTGAGAACGACTCCTTTTGTTTTAACAGCATATCCACTGCAAATCGAAAAATTGAAATCAAAACAAAATCTTTTATACGAATACAGGTAGATGATGGAAAAGGTGATTACAAAAACAAAAATTGTTGCAACGATTGGTCCTGCTAGCAGCAGTAAGGAAGTGCTGAAACAAATGATAGAGCAAGGTCTTGATGTAGCGCGCTTGAATTTCTCGCATGGGGATTATGTAGATCACCAAAAGGTGGTTGAGTATGTGAGGGAAATCAATTTGGAGCTTGGAAGAAACACTTCACTCCTGGCGGATCTTCAGGGACCAAAGCTGCGCGTTGGCGAGATGGAGAACGGATCAGTTGATTTGATTGCTGGTGAGAAAATTACCATTTCTACTACCAAACAAATTGGCACAGCAAAAGTTATTTACACTAACTATAAAGAATTTGCGCAAGATGTAAAGGCCGGTGAAACCGTGCTTCTGGATGATGGTAAACTAATGTTGAGAATTTTAGCAACAAATAGTAAAGACACTGTTGAATGTGAAATTGTTCAGGGTGGTCCATTGTCTTCCAGGAAAGGACTTAATCTGCCAAACACGAAAGTTTCACTTCCGTCCCTCTCAGAAAAGGATTTGCAAGATTTGGATTTTGCATTAAAACAAGATGTTGATTGGATAGGATTATCATTCGTTAGAAACGCAGCGGATGTGGTTGCTCTAAAGGAACTCATTGCAAAGGCAGGCAAACATGCAAAAGTTGTTGCGAAAATTGAGAAACCTGAAGCGGTAGAGCAGATTGACGAAATTATTCGCGTGACAGACGCAGTGATGGTTGCCCGTGGTGACCTGGGTGTAGAAATTCCATTACAAAGTGTTCCGCTCATTCAAAAGATGATCGTGAAAAAATGTGTGAGCATGGCAAGACCTGTGATTGTTGCAACACAAATGATGGAGAGCATGATTACCAATGTTACTCCAACTCGCGCTGAGGTAACTGACGTTGCTAATGCAGTGCTGGATGGTGCGGATGCTGTGATGTTAAGTGGTGAAACGTCAGTAGGAAAGTATCCTGTGGAGGCGATTCGCATCATGGACAGTATTATCGAAGAAGCAGAAAAGTATGAGGATCTATATTATCAGGAAGAGCTGCCCTCAGAATTGGATGAAGAACGTTTCATGACGGATAGTGTTTGCTACAGTGCATGCAGATTGGCAGCCCGGGTAAAAGCTACCGGACTTGTGACGATGTCATTCAGTGGGTATACCGGATATCGTCTTTCAAGCTGGAGACCGAATGCAGTCATTTTCGTTTTTACCAGCAATAAAAAAATCCTTACCCAGATGAATCTTGTTTGGGGTGTTCGTGCATTTTACTACGACAAAATGGTGAGTACCGATCAGACAATCGCGGATATCCGTTTTTTCCTCAAAAAAAATAAATATACAAATGAGGGGGATTTTATCATTCACTTAGCTTCCATGCCGATTGCAGAGCAAGGCATGACCAATATGATCAAGCTAAGTCGTGTATAAGCTAACTTCTAATTTGATACGATACACAACAGAAAGCCCCGGTATATCCGGGGCTTTTTGTGATGATCACTGATCCATAATATTATTTTGCGACGAGCTTGAATTCAGCTCTTCTGTTGACTTCATACTGTTGTTCTTCACAAGGCACGTCGTCAACACATCCATTTAGAGGACGTTGTTCACCATACCATTCACTGAAGATTCTATCTCGTCTGATACCTTTTTGCATGAGGTAACCTTGCACAGCCATTGCGCGTGACATGGATAAACTTTGATTGTAAGCAAGACTTCCGCGTGAATCACAATGCGCACGTATGAACAATGTTGTAGCCGGATTCTCTTTCATGACAACGCAAAGTTGGTCGAGGATTGATTTGTCTTCTTCCCGGATAAAAGCTTTGTTATAGTCAAATGAGACGTTATCAATGCTCATTCCAACAAGATCAATTGCAGAAACTGCTTTTTCGAATTCTGAAATTTTCTTGACTGCAACTTCATTTTTTGACATAGCAGATTCTGCCTTGGCGTCCTGAATGTACTTCTTCGTTTTTTGAATTTGATCTTTTACATAAACCTCATCAGGAAACATTGTACTGGCAATTTCATATTCTTTCAATGCATCTTCAAAATGTTTTTGATTGAAGTTTTGATCTGCCTGCAAAACGTGTTGGTCATAGTTCTGTCGTTTCAGTTTTGCAGCTTGTTCCTCAAGAATGATATCGATTTTGGATATCATTTCTGATGGATATTTCTCCTGGGCCTTCATAGCAGAAGCACTTAAATACATGGCTCGTGCTTCAGCGTATTTGGTTTGTTCGAAAAGTTGATCAGCGACTTTAATTTTTTCTTGATATTGTTCCGTTTCTTTGACTTTTTGCTGTTGCGCAAGCAGCTCACTATCATCTACAACTTTGGTATTTGCTTCTGAATTCAACGCATCCAATTCGCTCAAAATAGGAGTTTGGTCGTTGAGTTCATGATCAATTGTTTTGTCTTTGTCGTCATCGGAAATCACTGTTCCGCTAATAGCCAACTCTGGAGTAGAATTTAATTTTCCGGTATGAGTAGGAATTTTCTTAAGCTCGGTAGTTTTAGTTCCGATGTTTACAAAAGGATCTTCGATTTCTTGTGGAACTTCATAAGAAATAACTGTCATATTTTCATCGAAGTACTCTGCATTCACAAATGAAATTTCTACCTTTTCACCAGCCTCTGCTTCAAACTCAAATCGCTCGAATTCATCTAGTTTTTGTGTCGTGGTTATGCCTGTGCTAAGCTTTTTAATCGCAATTCGTTCACCGGCAAGCGATATGTTAGGTGATGTCGTTTTAATGGTTCCTGCGACAATCATTTTTTCAATGACAATGTGTTTGTAGAAGTAAAGATTGTCGTCTCCGTTTCCAGATCTGTTGGAGCAGAAATAGCCATTGTCTGACTCCTTATCATAAACCAAAGCGAAATCATCCATGGACGAATTGATAGGTGAACCTAGGTTAGAAGGTGATTGCCATACTTCATTTTTAAGTGGTGAGCGAAATATGTCAAGACCGCCCAAACCAGCATGCCCATCTGAAGTGAAGTACAAGAATCCGTCTTCACCAATGAACGGGAACATTTCGTTGCCTTCTGAATTTACATTTGGCCCAAGGTTCATTGGTTCTGTCCAGTTGTTCCCAACTTTAAAGCATTGATACAAATCTGATCCACCTATACCTCCTGGTCTTGTACTAACCATATACATCGTTTGGCCATCTTTCGAAAGGCAGGCATGACCGGTTGAATATCCGTCATCATTGAATCTTAATTCCTGAGCGGCACTCCATTCGCCATTCTGATATTCTGATGAATAGATTTTGAGATTGACGTTGCCGTTTTTATCCCTTACTGGTTTTCCGTTGCGGATATTATTTCGAGTGATGTAAAGCTTGTGTTCTGAAAAGCTGTAAAAGGCAGGACCATCATGATATTTTGAATTCACTTTTTTATCTAATCTGACTGGATTAGCAAGTTCTTTTTTTGTATTGAAATCACAGAGATAAATATCCAGAAAGGGTGAAACTTCTGATGGCTTTCCTTTTTCAAGTTCTACTGCTGAAACCAGAATTTTTTCATCTTCAAAAAGGCTTATTCCAATAACAGGGTTCTCATTGTTGATCTTGAGTGATTTCATTTCGTAACGTGCGGTATCAGCAAATAAATCACGATAATAGAATCGATCGGTTAAGTGACTTTTAGCACGCGAATCATTGGGTTGAAGTTTGTTAAACATTTCATACCAATAGATTGCGTCTTCATATTCTTTCAAATTTTTCAAAGCTTCAGCATAGTACAGCATGTCTTCAGCTTTGGAGGCGTCTAGTGCAATGGTCTTTTTATACCACTCAGCAGAAGTTGCGAGCTGTCCCATCCGGCGATGTGTATTTGCAATCCGGCGGGTAATGGACGGGTCTTGAGGATTAGATTCCAACGCTACTTCATAAAAGTATAATGCTTCCTGGAAGTCGAAATTGTCAAAGGCCTTGTCGCCTTTGTCAAGTTCGGGTCCTGCTTGCGAGTAACCAGAAGTCAAGCCCAGCAAGCACATGGCAGCCAGAAGGATAATTCTATTTTTCATTTTTTTATAGGATGAGGGTATAGATTGACCCCTTAAACCGTCTTTGCCTGGAAAAAGTTGCGTTTCTAATGGAGTTAAGTCGAGAAGTGATTACTCAGGTTACTAATCTATGATATAATGAGACCTGATATCAATCAGGATATCAGGTCTCATTTTGTAGAATGCTTTAGAAGTAGCGTGGATAGACAATGCGTTTTTTGCTTGAAGCGATTCCATAATTGACAGTGAGTTCATGGCTGCCCCAGTTATTTCTTATCAGCACGTTGGTTGGAACGTCAAATGAGTATCCCACTTTAATTTTTTTGTCAATCTGCCATTGAAACATAAGCCCAACTGTTTCACGGTAATGGTAGAATAGGCCTCCTGAAAAATTCTTGAGATAGGTTGCGTTAGCATACAAACCAATAGACATCGGGGCATTCCATTCAGCCCTTATCAGCAAGCTCGGAATAAAGAAAAGGTCTTTGTTTATTTTAAATTGTTTACCTCCCATCAAGTAAATGGTAGGTTCTTCCCTTCCATTTAAAAGTGAATACGCGGCACTGGATTTTTTTTCCAATTTTGGTCTGAGCATTTTTGGACATGAAATTCCAATAAAATGATCTTTCTTATGGTAGTAAGCACCAAACCCAACGTTCGGAACTATCAATCCTCTGGTGTTTTGCATGAAAGCTTCATCCTGTTGATTGTAGTAATCGCTCGAAAGTGTTAGGTCTGTCAGATTCATTTGAAACACATCAATGGACCCTTGCACACCCCAAGAAAGAGTTGCTCTATTTGTTAAGCGTGTGCGATAAGCGAAATCTCCTATCAAGCCAAATCTTGTTGTTGGACCAACCCGGTCATGAATGAGTATTCCACCGGCAGCAAGTTCATTTTTCTTTAATGGTGTATCAAAGCTGAACGTCTGAGTCATAGGAGCACCTTTGAATCCAAGCCACTGACTTCTGTGCATTGCAGTGAGCGTCGCCTGTTCTTTATAGCCGGTGTATCCCGGATTAATGAACATTTTATTCATCACGAACTGGCTATTCACAGCATCCTGCTGAGCTCCGATTGTCACTGATAGTAACAGTGCAACTGTGATGGCTATGATGTTTATTTTTTTCATGCTTTTGCTTTTTTAATTCTTGTCAGATTTTCAGTCACGCTATTATCTATTAAGGAAAACATATCCTCTCATAAGTTTACTTCCGTCGCCCAGATCTAGTACGTAGTAGTAAGTTCCTTTTGGCAGAATTCCGTTTCCAAGAGTGACAGGTGATTCGGATGTACCATTCCATTTGTTGTCGTAATCAGCACTTTCGAATACTTTATGTCCCCATCTGTTGAACACACTTAGTTTGTTGTTTGGATAGTCTTCGATGCCAATAATTTCAAAGACATCATTCACTCCGTCACCATTCGGTGAAAATCCTTGTGGAATGATCACGAACAAGTAGCATTCAACATCGATGAGGACGAGGCCTGTGTCGCAAGCATTGTATGAATCACACAATGTGTAAATCAAGGTATCTATTCCGCACCATTCTTCAGTGTCAATATTGTATGTAATACTTCCATCTGCATTCAGAGTTACAATTCCGTGACCTGAAGTAACACTTGTGATTGAAATAGAATCGCCATCAATGTCAAAGTCATTTCCAATCAAGTCTACGGTGATGCTGGTAGCATCTTCAGCAAAGGCTGCTGCGTCTGGAGTTGCCGTTGGTGGATTGTTTACCAGAATACTGAAAGTGCACGTATCTGCAAGTCCGGCCAAATCAGTAGCTACATAAGTGACATCGGTGTATCCATGTGGGAACACATCTCCAGGCTCCAGTCCATTGAGCAATGTCAAGGTTGCTGAACAGTTGTCGCTCACACCAGGCAAATCATAATTTACGATTGGATCGATTGTAACAATGTCTTCACCGCACTCAATCACCGGTGCTTCTTCATCTGTAACATTCACGTTGAACGAGCAGCTGGATACATTGCCAACACCATCAGTTACCTCATAGATCACTGTTGTTGTTCCTACAGGGAATAGAACTCCTGATTCAAGCCCTTCGATTAATTCTGTTTGACCGCTTGCGTTGCCGCAGTTGTCTTGATACATTGGCAACGTGTAGTTCACGATTGCTCCACAAAGGCCGGCTTCTGCAGGTAAGCTTATGTCATCATTACAGAGCACACTTGGCAATTCATTATCGATGACAGTAACAAAGAAATTACACTGAATGGTGTTTCCTGCTGCATCAGCGAATTCGTAAATTACTTCAGTCGTTCCGACAGGGAAGAACTCACCACTGTTTGCTCCACTCACCATTGTTGTATCCGTCACCAAACAGTTGTCACTTACAACTGGTATGTCGTAGTTTACAATGGCGCCGCATTCTTGTGGATCATTATTCACTTCAATGATGTATCCGCAGTTGTTCGCTTGTGGTAGTTCAGTATCGTTCACTGTGATTTGTTGAACACAGCTTGTGAAGTTTCCATGGATATCTGTTGCTGTCCAGATGACAGTGGTAGTGCCGGAAGGATAGATACCGCTTGCATTATTCGTTCCATTGAAATCATTGACAATCGATGCAATCGAACAATTATCAGTAGCAACCGGAGCATCAACCGTAATTGTTGCATCACAAGAGCCCGGTTCGTTGTTGGCTGTGATATCAGCAGGACATGTTATTAGAGGTAATTCATTGTCGTTCACAGTTACATCCATTGAGCAATTTGCAATGTTGCCATAGATATCAGTAATTGTCCACACTATTGTAGTTGTTCCCACAGGATATACTCCGGACGCATTTCCACTATTGTTGAAATTGTTCAGAATGCTCTGTAGTTGACAGTTGTCTGAAACTATCGGTGTAGGCACTGTTACGTTAGCAGAACAAGAACCATTCAGATTATTGACTGTAATATTCGCAGCGCAAACAATCACCGGTAACTCAACATCCACCACAGTAATTGTTTGAGTACAACTCGAAGGGTTACCATGCATATCAATCACCGTCCAAACTACGTTAGTTGTTCCAACCGGATAGATACCTGATGCATCTGAAGTGTTGTTGTAATCATTGGTTATTGTCGCAACACCGCAATTGTCAGAATTGACGATGGCCGGAACAGTCACCAATGCGTCGCAAGATGCAGGGTCATTG
>JANOVT010000348.1:0-2591 GCA_031417525.1 Flavobacteriales bacterium
CGGATTTGTGTTGTTTCTGGTGGGTTGGCCCCTTTATCATTTACTCCAATTTCTTATTAAAAAGAATGAAAACTGAATCAACTCAAGTGATCGACTTAACGCGCGTTGGCTTGAAACCACAAAGAAGCACAAAGAAATTTCACACAAAGGACACCAGTGTTTTATTAATGAAATTCCTCAAGGACTTTTGTTTACATCACAATTTTAAAAGCGTAATCAATTGCGCAGCTGACCTTGTTAGTTGTACATTTAAAAGAACTGATTCAATAAATTTATATGGAAGATATTTGAATTATTGAATTTTAAATCTTTGAATCTTTGAACTCTCCTTCCCCTAAGAACTAATAAACGACAACTCTCATGCATATCACCATTGGTAAATCCATGCGCCCTCACTTTCAGTTGAATCCTGAAATCACTTTTCTTAACTTCGGATCGTTTGGCGCAACACCGATTGAACTAACAACTGAGTATCGAAGGTGGCAGGATCTTCTCGAATTCGAGCCGGTGCAATTCATGACAGTGCACGGTCCGGAGCAGTTGCGCAGATCGCGGGAAGCACTTGGATCGTACGTTGGATGCGACGCAGAGGATTTAGTGTTTGTTACGAATCCTTCCTATGCGATGAACATCATTTCAAAAAGTATTCGGCTTGAAAAAGGAGATGAAATTCTCACGACGGACCTGGAGTATGGCGCTATGGACAAGACGTGGAATTATTATGCCAGTCAAAATGGTTTTGTATACAAAAGACAACCTATCCGATTGCCGATTTTATCTGAAGATGATTTTATCGAACAATTTTGGAAGGGACTTACGCCAAAAACCAAGGTGATTTTTCTGGGCCAAATCACAAGTAGTACAGCGCTCATTTTCCCTATTGCAAAAATATGTGCACGGGCAAAAGAACTTGGGTTGTTGACGATTGTGGACGGGGCTCATGTTCCGGGTCAAATTGATTTAGACTTAAAAACGCTGCAAGCGGATATTTACTCAGGAGCATGTCACAAGTGGATGATGACACCCAAAGGATGTTCGTTTTTGTATGTCAAAAAGGAATTGCAGGATCAATTTGATCCATTGCTGATTAGTTGGGGATATGGCAATGAAAAATTTGTGTTATCACGTTTTCTGGACTACCATCAACAACAGGGCACACGCGACTTTTCCGCATTTCTCACCGTGCCGAAAGCGATTGAGTTTATGGAGAAACACAATTGGAAGGAAGTCGCCGCTGAATGCAGAAAACTTGCCCAATCTAACTATGCACGATTCTGTGAATTGTTGAATACAGAACCATTGGCGCCGGTGAATGATACGTTTATTGGTCAGATGTGTAGTATGCAAATCCAAACTACTGAGCCCGAACGGTTGAAACAACAATTGTATCGTGATCACCGGATTGAAATACCGGTGATGGTGCATGGCGATCGCGTGTTTATCCGTTACTCGATCAACGCATTTAATGATGCGGAGGATTTGGATCGGTTGTATGATGTTTTGAAAAAACTAAAACCTGAATTTTAATTTCACTTCAAAACAATCACATCCGTCAACCTTTCACCAGGCTTTAAATGATAGGCTCGCAAACCCGCTTTTTCTGCTCCTTTCACGTGCTGTAAACTATCATCGATGAACAGCGTTTCTTCCGGCTTCAGCTTATTCCATTCGCAGATTTTCAGATAGGTTTCCGGATATGGTTTTTTGATGCCAATGACGTTCGAGTAGTAGATATTTTCGAAGGATGCACGAAAGTCATGAATATTCATTTTGTTCGTGATCATCTTTTCGAACTCAGCCACATGAATGGCGTTGGTATTACTGAGTAGAAAAGTTCGATAGCCATAAGACTTCACTTTTTTCACCATCTCTACCTGATCGGGCATAATGTGGAGGAGAATACAATTCCATGCCTGATCCACTTCTTTTTTGCTCGCATTTGGAACAAATGAGTGAAGAAATTTCATGAATTCGTCATTGGAAACTTTTCCTGTTTCCAATAGATCGAAAATGGGATTTTGATTTGCTTGTGTATAGATGTCTTCGAAATCAGCGTAGCCCAATTCAGCAAATGCCTTCACGGGACCATGATAATCTATTTCAAAGAGCACACCGCCAAAGTCGAAGATGATGTTTTTTATTCCGGTTAAGTCGATCATTTTTCGGTAGAATATTTTTTTGCCCGTAAGGGATTCATGAATGAACCAATCACCTGGTTGATGTGTGATACAGACTCAGTGACTCCAATAATTATGGACTCAGTTTTTTTTGATCCAGGCATGACCGCCTGTTTCTTTGATATTCTGAAGCGCTTTTTTAGCTTCAGCTTTCGACGCGTAGAATCCATAAGCTACGAGTTGCAGCCCATCTTTTTTACCTGCAAACGAGGCATCGAATCCATCAGCTTTTAGTTTCTCCAGAAAATTATCGGCATTTTCCATCACTTGAAAAGCACCAGCGATCAATGCATAGTGGCCGCTTTTTTCTTCATTGCGGATAACATTGTGAATTGGACTCGCATCTTTATTTACTTCGGTTGTTACCGCTTTTACAGGAGCAGGTTTTACATTCTTGATCTCGATGCCCGATTC
>JANOVT010000349.1:0-2808 GCA_031417525.1 Flavobacteriales bacterium
CAAAATTTTTCTATACAAAGAGGACTTCGACGGATTTATCGACGGACTCGAAAGAGCAGTTGATCACATTCGCGAACTGCAAGGTACCGGTGAGTTTCGTTCCGCAGATAGCAATCGGAAGAATCCCGGAGAATACGGCGATCATCAGGAAAATGGCGAAGTGTTATCAGAAGAGACTTCCTCGCGCGCGGCCGAGAGCGAAGTTTCATTTGATGATTTGGGTGACGAAACGCATTGATTCTTTTTTATACATTATGACATGCTGTTCAAACAACAGGCTGCGTCTTGCAGCCTTTTTTCATTTATAAAATTGTGAGTAAACGAGGAGTACTTTATTTGATGCCGAACACACTTGGAGGTGTTGCGGATACATTCACAACAGAACAATCTCGTTTTGTTGCAGCAAATACCAAAGTTTTTATCGCCGAAGAAATTCGAAGTGCACGAAAATTATTGCGAACTCTGGGAGTTACAATTCCTTTAGAGGAATTGGAGTTTCTGCTCCTGAATGAACACACCAAACCAGATGAATGGCCGAAACTCATAGAACCACTTATGGAAGGCAAAGATGTTGGCTTGATGAGTGAAGCCGGAGTGCCTTGTGTCGCCGATCCCGGCAATGTCGTTGTCCGGCTTGCACACGAAAACAAAATCAAAGTGGTACCATTGTCTGGACCATCGTCAATCATTATGGCGCTGATGGCCAGCGGAATGAATGGCCAGGAATTCTGCTTCAATGGTTATTTGCCCCGGGAAAAAAGCGATCGCATTAAAAAAATCAGGCAACTGGAACAGCTCGCATTGAGAGGTCAGACACAATTATTCATGGACGCACCTTATCGAAACAACCAATTGCTGGAGGATCTTCTCAATCAATGCAAAATGGATACACGATTGTGTATCGCTAAAAACATTTCGCTGGATCATGAACAGATCCGCACCAAACAGATAGCAGAATGGCACATGGAAAAGCAAGACTTGCATAAACAACTCGTCATGTTCGTGTTGGGTAAATAACTCACCCGATTTCAGATGAAAGCTTGCCTGCTCTGCATCTAATCATTTTGAATTGCTTACAGTCCAAACTAGTTGAGGATGCAATACCCATTTCAATAAATGGAAACCTGAAGCACTGAAAATGAGTTCCTAATAGAACCAACTTCAGATTTTCGGAAGTTCAACACACCCGATTTTTCTATACTTGTTATTTTCGCCCTGCTGTTACAACCACAATCCCGGTCTCAAGCCGGCATCTATTGTAAAAACTTGCTAAAAACATCCGCCATAGTTTTGCTATTACTTCTTGCTTCATTCGGAGTGAGGGTTTATCATATTGGTCACGAAGGTTTGACGCGCAATGAAACATTGACTCTCTTAAGAGTGAATGGAATTACATCGGTGATTTCAGATGATTTGAACATCACCGAAGAATTACCTGATCATTTTACTCAACAGAATGTGCGCGACTTCAGAAGTTATAGAAAAGTGGTGGAAGCAACCATTGACGATAGCGGGAATGCGATAGGCTATAACATCTTGCTTTATCAGTGGACCAAATTATTCGGCAACACAAACACTTCTCTCAGAATGATGTCGCTTCTGTTTGGAGTGCTCACCGTTATTTTGGGATATTATTTCTGTCGACAATTATTCAATGAACGCACCGCCAACATAGCAGCTTTGTTGCTTTGTCTGCATCCTGTGTTGATCGAATATGCGCAACTGTCAAGATCTTATGTCCCTGCAACTTTTTTCATTCTGCTTTCTACCTACTCTATTTATCAAGTTTCTGTAGCTAAAAAACATACATGGTTGCACATTCCACTTTACATCATTAGCCTCAACTTTTCACTGTGGTGCCACTACGTTACTTTTTACGTATTCATTTCACACATTTTTCTTGTCGCATTATTTCACAGTCACCGCAAAGCTTTGATTCAATATGCTGTGATGGCGCTCATCGGTTTCGGGATCTTTTCAATTTGGCTATTCAACGGAGGCTGGGAAGGAAAACGACCGATCAACATCGAACGATCCATGTGGCAGCATAACGTTACAGTGAATGGCGCTGATCCTCAATTTGTGACCAACTTCGGTGATGTTAGCTATCAGATTGTAATGAATTTTGTAAGAATATTCGGCAACGATCTTGAACCGGCATCCGGAAAAAATTACGGCTTCTTCTTGTTACTTCTGCTTCCATTTGCCATTGTCTTTTTTGTTTTTCTGAAAGTCCGCAAATCAGAATACTTCAGACCAGTCATGTTTGTGACTTTTCCTCTGATCATGTACATCGTATATGTCATTGTCATGATACTTCGCACGGGTCATTCCATTCCATTTGATATTCGTTATAGTACGTTCGTGCAACCTTTCGCCTGTTTATTGCTTGCTTTCGGATTTGACCGCATGATCAATTACCATAAACAACTTTTTATTCCAGCTTATGCATTGATCGTGGTGGTGATTGCTGTGATGATTGCCGGAATATTTCCCGGATTCCTGCGTGAAAGAAAATACAATCAGATAGCAGATCCTTTCACTTATCATCATGCTGCAGACTTCATAGAAGCGCATGCCTCTCAGAATTGCTCGATCATTTTTCAGAATAAGGAAGATGCCGTCTTGACGAACCTTTATTTAAAAGGAGATATTACTTGCTCTCAACAAATTGATGCCAGCCTTGAACCACACAGAATGGTCATTCAGGCAGGAAGTCAGCCGTTTATCTATACGTTTGAGGTGGAGAGATAAGAGAGTGAGTGTGAGTGTGAGTGTGAGTTATGAGAACCATTTCTCAAATCTCAC
>JANOVT010000350.1:0-4415 GCA_031417525.1 Flavobacteriales bacterium
CTCACAATCATATCCACTTTAGTTGCCAAAACTGCAAGACGATTACTTGTCTGGAAGAAATCGAACCCCTTTTTAAGTTGCCAAAAAAGTTCAAGGTAAAGGAAGTGAATTTTACCGTTTCCGGTTTGTGCCCGCAATGCTCTTAGATTGTTGAAGTGTATTGATGAAGAGCGATCGATGAAACAAGATGGATGAAACTCAAAGCAATTTCGGGATGCAGAAATAGAAATTTATTTGGTACAAGTAATCTAAGTCAGGTCTATAGAATACTTGCATTCCGATAAAAAAACTCCGGCCAGAGATGTTGCAACTGTTTTTCTTCTTCGAAAAAACCATACACCGCTGATCCACTGCCACTCATGGACGCATAGAATGCCCCATTGTCAATCAACGCATTTTTTATTTCACCAATCACTGGAAATTTTGCAATCATCGGCGCTTCGAAATCATTGGTGATTTTTTGTTGCCAGTCTTTTCTTGCGAGTGTCGAAATAGTGCGAAGATCAAAAGTTGGATTCGATGGTTTGATCATGCTGTATGCATCCTTTGTACTTACATGAACACCAGGATGAACGACCACTACATGCACTCCACTGAGATCTATGTTGATCTGTTCCATCACATCTCCTCGTCCACTCACAAATGCCGGTTGATTGCGCACAAAAAAGGGACAATCACTTCCGAGTTGGGAAGCATATTCCAGGAGTTGCTCTTCTGAAATTTTCAACTCAAACACTTCATTCAACGCTTTCAGCATTTGCACACCATCGGATGAACCGCCGCCGAGGCCGGCGCCAATGGGAATGTTTTTAAGCAAACAAGATTTGATACCGGGAATGTCGAAGTCTTTTTTGAGAAGATGGTATGCTTTCACACACAAATTATCATCCGTGTTGCCGGCGATTTCGTTTCCTACACTTTGAAATGAAAATGCATCATGGTCGGTTGGAATAATTTCCAACGCATCTGCAACATTCACAGGAAGAAAAATACTTTCCAGGTTGTGAAAGCCGTCACTTCTTTTTTCAGTGATAAAAAGTCCGAGGTTGATTTTTGCGTTGGCGAAAGAAATCATGCTTATTCGAAGTAGCCGAAATTTTTCAGTTTACGTTCATCGTTGCGCCAGTTTTCATCGACTTTGATGTGTGTCTTCAACATCACTTTTTTTCCGATGAATGATTCCATGTCTTTACGCGCTTGTGTGCCCACACGTTTCAACGAACTACCGAGGTGACCAATGAGTATGCGTTTCTGCGATTCTCTTTCAGTCATGATCAGCGCACCAATGTGAACGATGGTTGGTTCTTCTCTGTACTCTTCGATATGCACTTCGCACGAATAAGGAATTTCCTTGTCGTAGTTCATGAAGATTTTTTCACGAATAATTTCACTGATGAAAAAACGAACCGAACGATCACTCATTTCATCCTTTGGAAAATACGGTGGCGATTCAGGAAGTGTTTTGATAATCATCGCGAGCAATTCGCGCGTATGTATTTTTTCCGTTGCAGAAACGGGCAAAACTTTCGCCTCCGGTAATTCTTTGTTCCAGAATTCAAAGACTGCGGTGATGCCATCATTACCAACAAGATCGTATTTATTCAAAATCACAAATACCGGAATTTTCGTCTTGCGGATTTTTTCCAATGTCGGTTGATGCACTTCGCGTTTGTCGGCGCTATCGATCACAAAAAGAATCAGATCCGCATCTGTGAGAGCTGTTCCCACAGCCTTCATCATTCCTTCCTGCAATTTGTATTTCGGATCAAGCACACCGGGAGTATCGCTGTAGACGATCTGGTAATCGTCTCCATTGAGAATACCCATGATCCGATGGCGGGTCGTTTGTGCTTTTGGAGTAACGATACTGAGTTTCTCACCCAGGAGGGCGTTCATGAGAGTCGATTTACCGGCGTTGGGATTGCCGATGATGTTTACGAATCCCGCTTTGTGCTTGGTTTCTGACAATTTCTGGACATTTTTGTTTGCTGCCACAAAAGTAGGCTATATTTGCACCCCTCAAATCGGAAACCTTGTGTCATTGATGAATGACTACTGGCCACAAGATCAGGCAAGACAACGAAAGGGAATTTTACATTGCGGGGTGGAGTCCCGAAGATTCGGGAATAGCTCGTTGAAAGCACAAAATGATGTAAATAATATATTGCGGGGTGGAGCAGTTGGTAGCTCGTTGGGCTCATAACCCAAAGGTCATCGGTTCGAGTCCGGTCCCCGCTACTAAAGAAAAAAGACGTCATTAGACGTCTTTTTTCGTTTACGTAAATTTCGCAATGTGAAAATGAATTCATAATGCAATGAAGAGAATATCATTCTTATTTGGTTCTGGAGTTTCACGCGCTTCAGGAATGCCTTCTGTGGGGGAGATTGGCGAAGAATTATTTAAAGGCAACATCGGTGCGGGAACAGACACAAATTTCTACCGAGAAGGGTATTTGAACTTTACTCGTCAATCATATTTAGAGTACAAGATTATTAGGGCGAGAAAGGTTTTAGACTATATATGGAACTCGGTCACCTCATTTTATTCAGAAAGTCCCACAGCACCCAAGCACGAAGCGAATTATGAGGATGTAGCTGAGTCCCTTAATTTCAACACTTGTTTGAATAGAAAGCTTTCTATCGATCACAACGGAGACATTTGCAATTGTCCTTCAATGAAAGATAAATATGGCAACCATCACTCAAAAGAGCTTAAGCAAGTGTTGGATGACTTGAATCTCACGAAATTATGGAGTGTCAATAAGGACAAGATTAAGATTTGTAGCTCATGTGAATTTCGATACATTTGTACAGACTGTAGGGCCTTTCTTTCCAATCCAAATAACGAATTCAGCAAACCTCTATAGTGTGGATACGATACCACAGAATGTGGTATGGGAGGATTTGTCTCTTTGTCGGCTGAATAAAGAGGCTTTAGATTTCTATCAACTTTCTTATGAAGAATGATTTAATTTATAGAAAATATGGTGTCTAGATTTTACTCTCTTTTCTTGCCACTAACTATAACTATAATTCTGTCGATTACAAGTTTATATTGCCATTGTCAGGATTCTGTATTCCACTATTATCAACTAGAAAGACAAGCTCGAATTTTTAAGGAGCAGAATCTATTGGACAGCAGTCTAATTTACTATATGCAAGCTATCGAATTCAACAATGAATGTCCCTTTTCGGTTCTGAATTCAGCTTTAAAAATTAGTAAAAAACTTCAAAATTCATCAGCTACTATTATTTTGAAATCAGAGATAGAAAAAAGAAAAATGAATTTAGATTCTGATTATTTAAAGGAAATCAACAAGTTGTTTAAAAAGGATCAAAGATCTCGAAGTTCAAGAAACATGAAAATTCAGCAGAAATATGCGAATTGTATATCAAAAGGAGACTGCGATGAAGTGAGAATGTCAAAATATCGAAGAGCGTTAAATGAATGGAATAAAACGGATTCTCTTAATATTTATCGATTAATCTCCCTTATAGAAACAAAAGGATTTCCTAGTGAAAACAAGGTTGGTGAAGATGGATACTTCAAGGCGCATATTATTCTGCTTCACTTCGATAGAGATTCCAACAATGTCCTCTTAGGGCCAATTTTGGATAGTGCTTTATATCGCGGTAAACTTAAACCAAGAGATTATGCGTGGATTATCGATAGAAGATCTATGAGTGCTACTAAACAGCCTGTTTATTACTACATTCAATCACCTGGCTATGAAAAGTTGAGTCCTCAAGAAAAGGAAAATATTGACATACAAAGATCTCGAATAGGTCTTTTACCTGTTTCTAATTCACAGATTGTAATTAAAACCAAGAATGGTTTTAAAGTAAAATACACAGATTAGCCATTAAGTCTTCCGCCTGCAACATAACACTGAGGGCATCAATATCTAAATCTTGCTACGACGGCTGAAATGCCCAAACAAAATATTTAGTACCTTAGCCCAACCAACCCCCTTAACCCCTCCCCATGGCCCGTTCTGCCCTCATCCGGCTAATGTTCAGCTTAGACAATTTTCAAAACGAAGATTTCAGAGCTTATCTGAATAAACTTTATAAAGATGGTCTTGGACTGAAACTCAATGACATTCTAAGAAAAAATCCGGATCAGGAACCGGTGGATGCGATGATGGCTTTGCACGGAAAAATAAACAGAGCGGCATACGACAAAGTGCGCAATCGTCTGAACAGTGACCTCGAAGATTTTATCGTTTTCAAAATCATGCACAGTGATGTGCATAGTGTCACTTCGGCGCGTTACTTCTTCACCCTAGCCGAATTTCTTCAAGGTGGCAGGAAATTCAAACTCGCTGTCTCCTATCTCGACAAAGCGCTCAACATCGCCCAGGAAAATCGTGCCTATGGTCTGGTGGAAGAGATCATGAATTTTCAAATAGATC
>JANOVT010000351.1:0-7192 GCA_031417525.1 Flavobacteriales bacterium
GGTTCTTCTAACCCACACAACGTGGTGAAAGCAACTCTCGACGCTTTATCAAGATTGCGCAATGCAAATGATATTGCCAAGATCCGCGGCATCAGCGTTGATAAAGTGTTTAACGGATAAGAAGTTATAGCGACGTAGTAAATGCGTCACTGTGAATAATAAGACCAGACCGGTTTATTCTGGTCTAAAAAAAGAAAAGACAATGGCAAAAGTTGTAATTACTCAGATCAAAAGTGCAATCGATCGCCCTGCAAGACAGAAAGCAACGATTCAGGCTCTTGGAATTAAGAAATTGCATGTTTCGGTTGAAAAGGAATTGACACCAAACATCAAAGGCATGATCCGCGCTGTCGGTCACATGCTGAAAGTGGAATACAAATAGAAATGTAGCTTTTACTTTTTGCCGTCGTTGATTGGCAAGATAGTCAGGCACCAAATAAGAACTGTCCTGTTAATTCAGACACAAAAAAAGAAAATATGAAACTCAATACGCTCAAACCAGCTGCAGGCTCGACACAGACACGCAAACGCGTAGGTCGTGGTCAGGGTTCCGGTCTCGGTGAAACTTCAGGTCGTGGTCACAAAGGTGCCGGCCAGCGTTCAGGAACGAAAAGAAAGCTCGGTTTTGAAGGTGGTCAGATGCCTCTTCAGCGCCGTCTTCCTAAATTCGGTTTCAAGAATATCAACAGAGTTGAATACAAAGGGTTGAATCTGGATCTTCTTCAGGCTCTCTCTGAAAAATTGAACGTGACTGAAATCAATCAGGATTTGCTCGTTCAGAATGGCGTTTGCTCTAAAAAGGAGTTGATCAAAATTCTTGGTCGTGGAGAACTGAAAGCCAAATTGAACATAACTGCTCATGGCTTCTCTGCAACTGCAAAAGCTGCTATTGAAAAATTGGGTGGAACTGCTACTACTCTCTAAAAATTATTTATGAAAGGATTCATTCAGAAAATAAAGAATATCTGGCATCACGAAGAGCTCAGAAAAAAGATCATCTACACGTTGATGCTTCTTCTGATCTACCGTATCGGTTCTTTTATTGTGCTTCCCGGTGTTGACTCTACCAAGCTCGATACAGGTGCTCAAGGCGGATTGCTTGGATTCCTTGGTCTGTTTACTGGTGGTGCATTCAGTCGCGCTTCCATTTTCGCACTGGGTATCATGCCGTACATCTCGGCGTCGATCATCATCCAGTTATTGGGACTTGCTGTTCCTTCAATCACGAAAATGCAGCGTGAAGGCGAAAGCGGACGCAAAAAAATCAATCAATATACTCGTATGCTCACCATCGGTATCGGATTGGTGCAGGCTCCGGGTTATATTAAATCAACGCTTCCTGTGGGTTCTTATCCGGAACAATTCACATGGCTTGTTGGTGCCGTGACGATCCTGATGTGTAGCACGTTATTCGTGATGTGGTTGGGTGAAAAGATCACAGACAAAGGAATCGGAAATGGTATTTCGTTGATCATTATGACTGGTATCATTTCAGATATTCCAAAAGGCTTTATCTCTGAATTCAAATTGCAATCTCCTTTCTTCTTCCTGATTGAACTTGCTGTTCTTCTGGTTATCGTAGGTCTCGCAATTGCTGTGATTCAGGCGGTTCGAAGGATTCCGGTTCAGATGGCCAAGATGAATGCCGGTGGTGGACATATGCCACAGGGCGAAGGAGCACGTTCTTATATTCCTTTGCGTGTGAATTCGGCTGGTGTTATGCCAATCATCTTTGCTCAGGCGATCATGTTCGTGCCATTGTATCTGCGCAACACTGAAACTTTCCGCGACAGTGAAATTCTCGCAAGCCTGACCAACATCCAGGGCTGGGGATATAACCTACTGTTGTTCTGCTCGATTATCCTCTTTACATTTTTCTATACTGCGATCGTAACAAATCCTAATCAGATTGCTGATGATCTCAAGAGAAATGGTAACTTTGTGCCCGGTGTGAAACCTGGTAAGCCGACAGCTGACTTTATTGATGAAGTTTTGTCACGCATTACCTTCCCTGGAGGTGTGTTTATTGGTCTGATTGCGATTTTACCTGCGATTGTGATGATGGTCGGATTGACAAAAGCACAACAGTTTTCGATATTTTTTGGTGGCACCTCGCTGCTCATTACCGTTGGAGTTATACTTGATTTACTTCAGCAGATTGAGAGTCACCTGCTTTCACGTCACTATGATGGACTGATGAAGTCTGGCCGTGTGCGTGGAAGAACCACGAGCGCTGTGAGTACTGGTTTTACCAGCTAAGCATCATGGCAGCGAAAAAGCCGGTTTATAAAACCGAAGATGAGATTGAGCTCATCCGAAAAAGTTCTTTACTTGTTGGAAAAACATTAGCTGAATTAGCTACCAGAATTCAACCGGGAGTTACTACTCTCGAATTGGATAAGGTAGCAGAAGAGTTCATCAGAGATCACGGTGCATACCCCGGATTTTTGGGATACAACAATTTCCCGAATTCGGTTTGTGCAAGCATCAACAACGCTGTTGTACACGGTCTTCCGGGTAAAATAGAATTGAAGGATGGCGACATTGTTTCTCTCGATATAGGCGTAGTGAAAGATGGATACTGGGGTGACTCAGCTTACACTTTTGCTGTGGGCGAAGTCGGGCCTGAAATTCAACGCTTGCTGGATGTGACCAAGGAATCTTTATACCTTGGAATCGAACAGGCTGTTGCAGGAAAAAGGATCGGTGACATCGGATACGCAGTCCAGCATCACG
Source organism: Flavobacteriales bacterium (assembly GCA_031417525.1). GTDB lineage: Bacteria > Bacteroidota > Bacteroidia > Flavobacteriales_D > Sanyastnellaceae > JAIBBG01. The sequence continues at coordinate 2,737 of JANOVT010000351.1, forward strand.
CTGAATCAAATGGATTTGGTGTGGTAAGGGATCTTGTAGGTCACGGTGTTGGAAAAAATCTTCATGAAGCGCCCGAAGTGCCAAACTTCGGAAAGCGTGGACAAGGGATGCAAATCCTGGAAAATTTGGTCATCGCAATTGAACCAATGATCAACCTGGGAACTCGAAATGTAAAGCAGTTGAAAGACGGCTGGAGCATTGTAACTGCTGACGGTAAACCAAGTGCTCACTTTGAGCATACCATCGTAGTTAGAAAAAATAAAGCTGAAGTTTTATCCAGTTTTGAAATGATAGAGCAAGCCATAGGCTTGAAGATATAGAGATATGGCAAAACAATCCTCCATCGAATTAGATGGAACAATAATCGAGGCACTTTCCAACGCAATGTTTCGCGTTGAATTGGAAAATGGCCACGTAATTACAGCACATATCTCAGGTAAGATGAGGATGCACTACATCCGCATCCTGCCAGGAGATAGAGTGAAGGTGGAAATGTCACCTTATGATTTGACAAAAGGAAGAATTAGTTTTAGATACAAATAGGTAGTGGGTGCAGGGTAGTGGGTATTGGGAAAACAGCTCCAAAGGTTGATTTCAGAATACCAAATACTCAAGACCAAATACCAAATACTTAAAGACAATGAAAGTTAGAGCATCCATCAAAAAGCGTTCAGCTGACTGCAAAATTGTAAGCAGGAAGGGAAAGCTTTATGTAATTAACAAGAAGAACCCGAAGTACAAACAAAGACAAGGATAATTAACAGAAGTCAGAAGACAGAAGTCAGAAATCAGATCTGACCTCTTACATCTGATCTCTCAATATAAATAAAGAATGGCCAGGATAGCAGGTATTGACTTACCAAGAAACAAAAGAGGTGAAATCGGACTCACCTATATCTACGGAATCGGACGCAGCACAGCACGCAAGATCCTTGAGACTGCTGGTGTGAGCTACGACAAAAAAGTTCAGGATTGGGATGATGCCGATCTTTCTAAGATCCGTGGTTTTATCACCGAAGGTCTGAAAGTGGAAGGTGCTTTGCGCTCTGAAGTGCAGATGAGCATCAAACGCCTCATGGATATCGGTTGTTACCGTGGTGTTCGTCACCGTGTGGGACTTCCTGTTCGTGGTCAGGGTACAAAAAACAACTCACGTACTCGTAAGGGTAAACGTAAGACTGTTGCTAACAAGAAGAAAGTAACCAAATAAGATAAGTAGGGGTGACCCAGCTAACGTAAGGGCAGAAAATTTTCTGCCTCAACAAATCAAGAAAAATGGCTAAAGTCGAAAAGAAAAAGAAAAAGAATGTGGTCGTTGAATCAGTGGGTCAGGCTCACGTTCAATCTACATTCAACAACATCATCATCAGCCTTACCAACAATACCGGTCAGGTGATCTCATGGTCATCAGCAGGTAAAATGGGTTTCAAAGGCTCCAAGAAAAACACGCCTTATGCTGCTCAGCTTGCTGCTGAACAAGCTACCAAAGAGGCAATGGATCTTGGTCTGCGTAAAGTGAAGGTGTTTGTGAAAGGTCCTGGTGCCGGTCGTGAGTCCGCTATCCGTACGATCCACAATTCAGGTATTGAAGTACTTGAAATCATGGACATCACTCCACTGCCTCACAACGGCTGCCGCCCTCCGAAGAAAAGAAGAATCTAATCCAATCCACAGAATCATTTAGAAATGGCCAGATATACAGGACCCAAATCAAAGATTGCGCGTAAATTCCGTGAACCGATTTTCGGACCGGATAAAAACCTCGAGAAACGTATGTACGGACCGGGACAACACGGACCAAACAAACGTCGCGGTAAGCAATCAGAATATTCAACTCAGTTGACTGAGAAACAGAAAGCAAAGTATACTTATGGTATCCTCGAGCGTCAGTTTGAAAACCTTTACAAGAAGGCTTCAGCACGTCAGGGTGTTACAGGTGAAATCCTTCTCGCTCTTTGCGAAGCTCGTCTCGACAATACGGTTTACCGTCTTGGTCTTGCTGCAAGCCGCATGGGTGCTCGTCAACTTGTAGGCCACAGCCACATTACTGTGAACGGACAAGTAGTGAATATTCCTTCTTACCAATTACGTCCGGGCGACAAAGTAGCCGTACGTGAGCGTTCTAAGTCTCTTCCAACCATCACCATGGCTCTTGCTAACCGCAGGAAATTCGATTGGCTCGATTGGAACGATGCAGACAAACAAGGCGTATTCCTGACATATCCGGAACGTGTGCAGATCCCTGAAAATATCAAGGAACAGCTCATCGTCGAATTGTACTCGAAGTAATCGATTTTAGAAACAATAAAAACCATCATAAAAATCCAATGGCAATACTCGATTTCGTAAAACCGGACAAGGTCGTAATGCTTGAAAGCAACGATTTCACAGGGTCATTTGAATTCCGTCCTCTTGAACCGGGCTTTGGGATCACTATTGGCAATGCCCTCCGCAGAATTCTGCTGTCTTCTCTGGAAGGTTTCGCTATCACTTCTATCAAAGTTGATGGAGTTGATCATGAATTTTCAACATTGAAAGGTGTTGTAGAAGATGTTACCGAAATCATTCTGAACCTCAAACAAGTTCGTTTGAAACGTCAGATTGAAAATACTGATTTTGAAAAAGTATCTATCAATATTACTGGTCAGGACCAATTCAAGGCCGGTGATATCAGCAATTTCACTACTGCGTTCCAGGTGTTGAACCCGGATCTGGTGATTTGCAACATGGATCCAAAAGTGAAACTTCAGATGACTATTACTATTGGTAAAGGTCGCGGATACCGTCCGGCTGAAGAAAACAAATCAAATAGCGCTACTATCGGCACTATTCCGATCGACAGCATTTTCACTCCGATCCGTAACGTGAAATACAGCGTAGAAAACTTCCGTGTTGAACAGAAGACTGACTATGAAAAACTCCTGGTGGAAATTCATGGTGATGGCAGCATCACTCCGAAAAATGCACTTCAGGAAGCCGCAAAAATTCTGATTCACCACTTCATGTTGTTCAGTGATGAGCGTATCACACTCGAGCAGGAAGCGAAGAAAGAGACAGAAGAATTTGATGAGAGCTCCATGCACATGCGTCAGTTGCTCAAAACGAAACTGGTAGACATGGATCTTTCAGTACGCGCTTTGAACTGTCTGAAAGCTGCAGATATTGAAACGCTTGGTGATCTGGTTTCATTCAACAAAAACGATCTTTTGAAATTCCGTAACTTCGGTAAGAAGTCATTGACTGAATTGGAAGAGCTTGTTGAAGGTAAAGGTTTGCAGTTCGGAATGAACGTAGCAAAATACAAACTGGATAGAGACTAAGCTTCGGTAGTTGGTCTTGGGTATTTGGTATTGGGAAACCAGTGCAATAAAAAGACAAGACTTCATCGGAAATAAAAAAAATGGAATAGGTGATTGAGGAGTTTGGTAGAACGGAGAATTCCCAAGACCAAATACCCAAGACCAAATACAAAAAGGTACTTTAAAACAAAAGAATCTGAAGTAGTTGTAAAAGAATGTAGCAGATGACTCAAGTTGAAAGACAAGAAGTCAATAGTTAATTGCCAACGCTTCAATACCAAAAAAGAAAAATGAGACACGGTAAAAAAATCAATCACCTAAGCAGAAGGTCAGAACACAGAGCAGCATTGCTCATGAATATGGCTAATTCACTTATCGAACACAAACGCATCAATACAACACTTGCTAAAGCGAAAGCTTTGCGCGTGTATATCGAGCCTTTGATCACAAAAAGCAAAACAGATAGCACACACAGTCGTAGAACAGTATTCAGCTACCTTAAAAATAAGGAAGCGGTTACAGAATTGTTCCGTGAAGTTGCTCCGAAAGTTGCTGATCGTCCGGGTGGATATTGCCGCATTATCCGCACAGGATTCCGTCCGGGTGATAACTCTGAAACTGCAATGATCGAATTGGTTGATTTCAATCTGATCTACGGTACGGAAACAGGAAAAGCTGCTGCGGGTGCTGCTAAAAAACGCACACGTCGTGGTGCTGCCAAGAAGAAAGAAGATGCTACAGAAGGTGCCGAAGGCGCTGCCGAAGCAACAGATGCTCCAAAGGCAAAAGCTCCTCGTAAGAAAGCAGCTCCAAAAGCGGAAGGCGAAGAGAAACCAAAAGCTACGCGTAAGAAAAAGTCTGACGACGAGAAATAATATTCTCCAACTGATATTTAAAAGGGCTGCCGTTGGTGGCCTTTTTTGTTTTCGCTTAGTTGAAATCAGAAAGGATGAATGAACTTGATGATTCATTCTTATTTTAATTTCAATTCGAGTGAATTGAAAATTTCATTTACTAAAGGCTCGAAACTTTCAAAGTCTGGTTCTTCGCAAGTAAAAGACAAGGCGTATGCTTTGTTACCAATCACCCAATGTTTACGAAGGTATTTCAAAGGTTTCAAATAATGAAGTCCTGTGTAGACCAGTGTGTGGCATTCA